>NZ_JBNDHS010000077.1:0-28959 GCF_056755095.1 Rhizobium sp. SVR5-9E
GGATCAGGAAGACTGAGGCTGATCCGGGTTGCGACGAAACCGCGCTTGAACTTCGCGCACACCTTTCTATTCTGGTGAGCGATCATGCGCCGCGTCGAGCTGGCGCGACCAAGCGCGGAGGCCGGGATGGCGAAGAAGATCATCAACCTTTTGATTTTGCTGCCACTGGGCATCATTCTCATCGTCTTCTGCGTTGCCAACCGGCAGAGTGTGACGCTGGCTTTCAACCCCTTCCAGCCGCAAGACCAGCTTCTCGCCGTCTCGGCGCCGTTGTTCATTTTCCTCTTCATCGCCTTGATCATCGGCATGCTGATCGGCTCTGCCGTCACGTGGTTTACTCAGGGCAAACACCGCAAGCGCGCGAAAATCGAGGCGAAGGAAGCCATTCGCTGGCAGAGCGAGGCCGATCGTCATAAGACGCGCGCCGAAGAGATGACCGGCCAGTTGCCTTCCCGCTGACCGGCCGCCCTCAGGCAGGAATAAAGCTCAGCTCTTCGTAGTCGCCTTCAGCTGACGTGCCGTTTCCAGTCAGGACGAAACCGTGACGGGCATAGAACGCCTTGGCGTTCCGGTTGTTGGTCAGGCATTTCAATCGGTATTTTCGGCGCGGCCACTCGGGCAGGGCTTTCAGAAGCGCGGTTCCAACGCCCCTGCCCTGCCATTCCTTCCGGATGTAGAGCATGTGGATAAAATCGTCCTCAGCCCAGAGTGTCATGAACCCGGCGATCTCGCCATCCCGCGCTTCGGCAACCCAGACCATTTCGCCCTGCGAATGCGCGAGGAAATCCTCGCGGCGAAAACTGCCGGGATCGACCCAGGTGAACGTCTGCCTGCGCACACTGAGGTAAATGTCGCCGAGCAGTTCGCTGTCCGACACACGGGAATGTCTGACCGTGCACTCCAGGGGAGGCGAGTGATAGGACGTCATGGGCCGCACCTTCGACGGCCGCTATTGCGCGGCCTTTTCGCTCACGACTGAATTGAAATTTGCAAAGAACTGCTGCGCAAGCTTGTGCGACGTCGTATCCACCAGCCGGGCGCCGAGTTGGGCCAGCTTGCCGCCTATCTGCGCTTTGACCGCATATTGCAGCACAGTCTCCGCCCCATCCTCGTTCAAGGCAACATCGGCTCCGCCCTTGGCAAAGCCTGCGACCCCGCCCTTGCCCTCGCCGGAGATCGTGTAGCTTTCCGGCGCTTTGACGTTGGTGAGCGTCACCTCACCGTTAAAGGTGGCCGACACCGGCCCTATCTTGACCTTGACGATTGCGGCAAGCTCCGTCGGCGACTTCATTTCAAGGCTTTGACAGCCAGGAATGCATCGCTTCAACACATCCGGATCGTTCAAGGCCGCCCACACTACGCCACGAGGGGCATTGATGCGTTCTTCGCCAGTCATGTCCATGCGCAGGTCCTCCCGTTTTCCATTCTCAAACTTATCACAGCGGGAAAGCACTTTGCCAAGGTGACAGGGGATGCTATTTGCACGGGCTCTATCAAAATTTGAGACGCGGAAAACACGTTGAGACAGAAAGAGCGCCGGCCGGGCCACAAGCCGCCCGCTGGTTCCCCCGGCCATCACCGCCGTGACGAGCGTCCAAGCCGCCCGGCAAAAGCGGAGGCCAAGCCCGCGACTGCGCGGGAGACCATGCGCGAGGCGACCGTGCCCGGAGCGAACGAGCGGCCTCTGAAGAGCCGCACCGGCGACCGCCCCCTGGAGCGCGTTCCGGTCATTCTGGAATCCTCCGGAGCGGGCGACTTCCACCTCATCGACAGCGGCAACAGCCTGAAGCTCGAGCAATACGGCCCCTATCGCATCGTCCGCCCGGAAGGCCAGGCGCTCTGGCAGCCGTCGCTGGCACCCCATGTCTGGGAAAAGGTCGATGCGGTTTTTACCGGCGATACCGATGAGGAGGGAACCGGCCGCTGGCGCTTTCCGAAGGAGGCGCTTGGCGAAACCTGGCCGCTGCATCTTCTGGGCGTCGATTTCTATGGACGTTTTACCTCCTTCCGCCATGTCGGCGTGTTTCCGGAACAGATCGTCCATTGGAGCTGGATGAAGCAACAGGTGGAAGCAGCGGGCCGGCCGCTGAAAGTCTTGAACCTTTTCGGCTATACCGGTGTCGCGTCGCTGGTCGCGGCGGCGGCCGGCGCAGAAGTCACCCATGTCGACGCCTCCAAGAAGGCGATCGGCTGGGCGCGCGAAAATCAGGCGCTCGGCCGGATGGAAAAACTGCCGATCCGCTGGATCTGCGAAGATGCGATGAAATTCATTCTGCGCGAGGAGCGCCGCGGCAACACCTACGACATCATCCTTACCGATCCGCCGAAATTCGGCCGTGGTCCGAACGGCGAAGTCTGGCACCTCTTCGAACACCTGCCGCTGATGCTCGACATCTGCCGCGAAATCCTGTCGCCACAGGCGCTCGGCCTGGTGTTGACGGCCTATTCGATCCGCGCCAGCTTCTATTCGATCCATGAGCTGATGCGCGAGACGATGCGCGGTACCGGCGGCGTGGTTGAATCTGGCGAGCTTGTGATCCGCGAGGCGGGCCTTGACGGCAAGACACAAGGCCGCGCGCTATCGACCTCTCTCTTCTCCCGCTGGGTGCCGAAATGAGTCATGAACATCGGGGCCACGGCCCGCACAAGGTCGGGCATGTGAAGGAGGTCACCTCGCTTGCCAATCCGATCGTCAAGGACATCAAAGCGCTGAGCAACAAGAAGTCGCGCGAGGAGAGCGGCACCTTCATGGCCGAGGGCCTGAAGCTTGTGATCGATGCCATCGAACTCGGCTGGGCGATCCGCACGCTGGTCTATGCCAAGGCTGTCAAGGGCAAGCCGCTTGTCGAACAGATGGCGGCCAAGACCGTCGCTTCGGGCGGCCTCGTGCTCGAAGTCAGCGAAAAGGTGCTTTCGTCCGTCACCCGCCGCGACAATCCGCAAATGGTCGTCGGAATTTTCGAGCACCGCTGGAAGCCGCTGAAGGAAATACGCCCGAAGGACGGAGAGACGTGGATTGCGCTCGACCGCGTGCGCGATCCCGGCAATCTTGGCACGATCATCAGAACGGCGGATGCCGCTGGCGCCTCCGGCGTGATCCTTCTCGGGGAGACCACGGACCCCTTCTCGCTCGAAACCGTGCGCGCCACCATGGGCTCCGTCTTTGCCGTGCCCGTCGCCAAGGCGACGCCTGAAGAGTTTATCGCCTGGAAGAAATCCGCAGGCGTGTCGGTCGTTGCCACACACCTTGCCGGCTCCGTCGATTACCGCACGATCGACTACAGGAAGAAACCGGTCGTCATCCTGATGGGCAATGAGCAGTCCGGCCTGCCGGATCAGCTGGCAAGGGAGGCGGATGCGCTTGCGCGGATACCGCAGCAAGGGCGTGCGGACTCCCTCAACCTTGCGATTGCCAGCGCCGTCATGCTTTTCGAAGCGCGCCGCCATCTCCTTTCACTTTCCGAGGGCAAATGACCGAACAGCCGCTTGACCGTCCTGCGCTCTTCTCGCGACCGCTGCCCATCCTGATCTTCATTCTCGTCGCGGTCGTTATCGACCAGATCGTCAAGATCGCCGTCGATCATTATCTGCCGCTACACGAGGCGGTGCCGGTCATCCCGATGCTGGCGCTCTACCGCACCTACAATCTCGGCGTCGCCTTTTCGATGCTGTCGGGAATGGACGGCTGGTTCATCGTCGGCATGCGGCTCATCATCGTTGCGTTCGTCATCTGGCTCTGGCATCGCACCTCGAACGATCGATGGATCGCGCATACAGGCTTTGCGCTGATTATTGCCGGCGCGCTTGGCAATCTGATCGACCGCTTTCTTTACGGGCACGTGATCGATTACATTCTCTTTCACACCCAGACTTGGTCCTTCGCGGTCTTCAACCTTGCCGACAGTTTCATCACGGTTGGCGCCGGCTGCGTCATCCTGGACGAGCTTCTGCAGCCGAAAAAGGCGAAAGGCTAAAACTTTACGCTTTTCCTGAAGGCATTCGGAACGGCGACTATGTTAGCCAGCGATTATGCACAGTCTGGCTCAGATGCAGGAACGACTTGCCGCCGCATTTGACGCTGCTGCCAAGCCGCATGATCCGCGGGCAGCAAATGCTGCTGCATGGCCTGTGACTGCAAACCGAAGGCGGCCGCTCCGCATCCTTCTCTCCTACTGGCTCGGTGGCTTCGGCTTTTGCGTGGCTATCGCGCTGCTCATGCTCGGGCAGGCTGGTGGGCTCGAACTGTTCGCCATCGGCCTCGCCGTCCTCGCTATGGCGCTCTTCGGCTACGCGGCAGGCCGCCGGACAAAGCCCCGGCAAGGGAGCGGCAATCCGCTGCCGGCAAGCCATGCCGCGGAGCTCTTCGCCAATGTTCACGATGCACTTGGCGATATCACCGTAACCCGCACGATCGACCGGCGGATCGTCGGCGCCAACGCCACTTTTTGCCGCCTGACAGGACGTCCGAAGCCTAAAGGACAGACATGCGAGGAAATCGGCATCGCCTTTCGCCCGAGCGCCGATCCGCATCGCTTCGATGTCGAGATTTCGACGCCGGAAGGACAGCGCGTCTTTGTCTGGCATGACGTTGTCACGCGCGATCCCGCAGACGGCCGCCTGCTGATTCAAAGTGTCGCCCGCGACGTGACTGCGGAGCGCCTTTCTACGCAGGCACGCGAGGAGGCACGCCAAAAGGCCGAATATAACAGCGCCGCCAAATCCCGCCTGCTTGCGACCGTCAGCCATGAAATCAGAACGCCGCTATCGGGCATTCTCGGGATGACGCACCTGCTGGAGCAAGCCCAGATGACCCAGGAGCAGCAGAACTATGTTGGCGGCATCCGCCAGTCCGGTCATGCGCTGGTCCAGCTCGTGGAAGACCTCCTCGACTTCTCAACCATCGAGGTCGGCCGCTTCCAGCTTCGTCCTCGTAGCGAATCGCTGCGGCAGCTTCTCGAAAGCGTCGTCGAGATGCTGGCCCACCGCGCCCATGAGAAGGGCATCGAGATTGGCGCGACGGTTTCCTCCGACGTGCCGGAATTCATGAGTTTCGATCCTGCCCGGCTGCGCCAGGTGCTTTTCAACGTCATCGGCAATGCAGTGAAATTTACTCAGGCCGGTGGCGTTTTCATCCGCGTGTCCTTGGATGGCGACGACCTGGCGATCACCGTGTCGGACAGCGGTCCCGGTATGACGGCGGACGAGCAGGCGCGGATCTTCGGTGAGTTCGAGCAGGGAGGAACCTTGATGGAAAAAAGCGCCGGCACCGGGCTCGGCCTAACCATTTCCGCCCGCATCATGCGTGAGTTCGGAGGAACGCTCACTGTCGCCAGCGAAAAGGGCAAGGGCAGTGAATTCACGATCCGCTTTCCCGCCGGCATCCCGGAAGACGGCCGTGGCCGGCGCAAATTGCTGCTTGCCGGCAATATTGTCCTGCTTCTGGCGCCAGCCGGTGCGGCGCGCGCCGCCATCGCCGAGACGATCGTCGCGCTTGGCGGCGAATGTCATTTGGTGGGCGATGGCGAAGAGGCGCGGCAAACGCTTCTCGCGATTGCCGCGAGAGGCCACCGCCCGACAGACATTATTGTCGATCACCGCATGTCTGCCGAATTTACCAGGCACCTCGCCGACCGTGTCGAAATTGCTGATCTCGGTCTGCGCAAGACCCTTCTCGTCAACCCGGAAGAGCGCAACGCCCACCCGCTTGATCTTTTCGATGCCTGGCTCATCCGGCCGCTTCGTGAGCAATCACTGATCGACGTACTGCGTGGCCGCATGCGCGGAATGGAGAAACGCGACGCGCTGAACGACAACCAGCCCGGCTTCGCGGCTGCCCTTCCCGAGCCGAATATGCAAGGAGGGCTGAGTGTCCTGTTCGGCGAGGACGATCCGATCAATGCGATGCTCATCCGTGCCATGCTGGAAAAGGGCGGACACCGCGTTCACCACGTCGAAGATTTCGAAACGCTGCTCGACTGCGCCCTTGCCGAAGGCAGCACCCGGCCGGACATTATCATCAGCGATCTCACGATGCCCGGCGGCGAAGGCGTTGAAATGATCGGCCGGTTGCGCGGTCACGAACGGCGGCTGCAGGTCGTTCCGGTGCCGGTGATCGTGCTGACTGCCGATAGCCGGGATGAGTCGCGCCGCCAGGTACTACTGGCCGGTGCAAATCGTGTGATGCTGAAACCTGTCGACCCAATCCGGCTATTGACGGAAATCCATGCCGTCGCAGCCCTTTCCGCTCGCCGCGCCGAAGCGCTCTGAGCGGGGTGACAAAAACGGCGTATTTTCCGTAAACTCCATGTCACTTTCCTGTCGCATAGAAGTGTTTTATGACACGCCATGAGCCGGCAACCGGAGAATCAGCATGTCTATCGACATCCTTAATCGCGACACGACGGCGGAGGCTGCTCCGCCTGCAACGCCTGTTGCGCCAAAGGAAGGCGACGTCATGGGCCGCATCGGCAACCTCGAAACCCGCCTCGCCCGCAACGCGCGCGAGATCGATGCGGCACAGCATGTGCGCTACCGGGTTTTCGTTCAGGAAATGCAGGCACAGCTCCCGCCGGAAGCCATGCGCCGCGAACGCGATTTCGACGCTTACGACGCCTTCTGCGATCACCTTCTTGTTCTCGACAACTCGATAGAAGGCGATACGGAAGACCAGATCGTCGGCACCTACCGCCTGCTGCGCCAGGACGTAGCCATGGCGAATGGCGGTTTTTACTCGGCTTCCGAATTCGCGATCGACGAGCTTCTCGCACGCCATCCGGACAAGCGTTTCATGGAGCTCGGCCGCTCCTGCGTGCTGCCGGAATACCGCACGAAGCGCACGGTCGAACTTCTGTGGCAGGGTAACTGGGCTTACGCGCTGAAGCACGGCATGAGCGCCATGTTCGGTTGCGCCTCCTTCCCCGGCGTCTATCCGGAGAGCCACGCGCTGGCGCTTTCCTTCCTGCACCATACCGTTCTTGCCAAGGGCGAATGGGCAGTCAGCGCGCTGCCGCATCTGGCGCGCGACATGGATCTGATGCCGCAGGAAGCCGTCAACCCGAAGAAAGCCCTGATGGCGCTTCCGCCGCTCATCAAAGGATATCTTCGCCTCGGCGCCATGGTCGGGTCGACGGCTGTTGTCGACCATGCTTTCAACACGACGGATGTGCTGATCGTGCTGCCGATCGCGAGCATTTCAGATCGCTATCTGAACTACTACGGCGCCGACGCCGGCCGTTTCGCAAGCTGATTTCCTGGAAGTTCAATCAAAAGCCCGCCTCGAAAGCTCGAGGCGGGCTTTTTGTTGGGATCACCCTGCCGAGTAAGCTGCAATCGCGGCCATATTGACGATGTCGGAATCCTTGGCCCCCATCGAGGTGATCTGAACGGCCTTGTCGAGGCCGACCAGGATCGGGCCGATGACCGTCGATCCGCCAAGCTCCTGCAGCATCTTCGTGGAGATCGAGGCCGAGTGGAAGGCTGGCATGACCAGCACGTTTGCCGGCGCAGACAGGCGGCAGAACGGGTATTGGTCCATTACCCTGCGGTTCAACGCCACATCAGCCGCCATCTCGCCGTCGTATTCGAAATCGACGCGACGCTTATCGAGGATCTTCACCGCCTCGCGTATGCGCTCCGAGCGTTCACCCGAAGGATGGCCAAAGCTCGAATAGGCGAGCAGCGCAACGCGCGGGTGATAACCCATGCGGCGTGCAAGACCTGCCGCTTCCTCGGCAATATCCGCGAGTGCCTCGGCGGTCGGCATGTCGTGAACCGCGGTATCGGCAACAAAGACCGTGCGGCCGCGCGCAAGCACCAGCGAAACGCCAATCACGCGGTGGCCCGGCTTCTCATCGATGCAGCGGCGCACGTCTTCCAGCGCCGTCGAATAGTTGCGGGTGAGGCCCGTGACCATGCCATCCGCATCGCCGAGCGCGACCATGCAGGCGGCGAAATGATTGCGGTCGTTATGGATGAGGCGTGTCACATCACGGTGGAGATAACCGTCCCGCTGCAATCGTGCATACAAATAATCGATATAGACTTCGCCACGGGTCGAAATGCGTGCGTTGACGATCTCGAGGCCCGGCCGGTTAAGGTCGATGCCGGCACGCTCCGCTGTTGCCCTTATCAGGTCTTCGCGGCCGAGAAGGATTGCGGTGCCGAGCTCCTGGTTGGCATAAGACATCGCCGCGCGCAGGACCTGCTCCTCTTCTGCCTCGGCGAAGACGATGCGCTTCGGGCGCCGGCGAACCCGCTCATAGAGGCTCGCGAGCGTCGAGGCGATCGGATCGCGCCGGGCCGAAAGCTCGCGCCGATAGCCGGCCATGTCGGTGATCGCCTTGCGGGCGACACCGCTTTTGATCGCAGCCTCCGCCACCGCCGCCGGGATCGCCGAGATCAAGCGCGGATCGAAGGGAACCGGAATGATATACTGCGCTCCGAAGCGCGGCCGGTTGCCCTGGTAAGCGGCAACGACGTCGTCCGGCACATCCTCGCGCGCCAGAGCGGCAAGTGCTTCGACGGCAGCGATCTTCATCTCGTCGTTGATCGTCGTTGCCCGCACGTCGAGCGCACCGCGGAAGATGTAAGGGAAGCCGAGAACGTTGTTCACCTGGTTCGGGTAGTCGGAGCGCCCCGTCGCCATGATGGCATCATCGCGGATGCGAGCGACCTCTTCCGGCGTGATTTCCGGATCGGGATTGGCCATCGCAAAGATGATCGGCCGTTCCGCCATCGAGCGGATCATGTCTTCCGTAAAAGCACCCTTCTGGGACAGGCCGAAAACGACATCCGCACCCTTCATGGCTTGCTCCAGAGTGCGCGCCTTGGTCTTGGCCGCGTGCGCCGACTTCCACTGGTTCATGCCCTCGGTGCGGCCCTGATAGATCACGCCCTTGGTATCGACGAGAATGACGTTCTCCGGATTGAAGCCCATCGCCTTGATGAGTTCAACGCAGGCGATTGCCGCGGCCCCGGCGCCGTTGCAGACGAGTTTCGTCGTCTTCAGGTCTCGTCCGGTCAGCTCCAGCGCATTGATGAGGCCGGCGGCCGCAATGATCGCCGTTCCATGCTGGTCGTCGTGAAAGACAGGGATATCCATCAACTCGCGCAGCCGCTGCTCGATGATGAAGCAGTCGGGAGCCTTGATATCCTCCAGATTGATGCCGCCGAAGGAGGGGCCGAGGAAGCGCACGCAATTGATGAACTCGTCGACATTTTCCGTGTCGATTTCGAGGTCGATCGAATCGACATCGGCGAAGCGCTTGAACAGAACGGACTTGCCTTCCATCACCGGCTTCGAGGCAAGCGCCCCGAGGTTGCCGAGACCGAGAATCGCCGTGCCGTTGGAGATGACGGCGACCATATTGCCGCGTGTCGTATAGTCATAAGCCGTACCCGGGTCGGCAGCGATCGCCTTGACCGGCACTGCGACGCCCGGCGAATAGGCAAGCGAAAGATCGCGTTGCGTCGCCATCGGCTTGGTCGGGTTGATTTCCAGCTTCCCGGGCCGCCCCATGGCGTGAAATTCGAGCGCTTCATTGTCGCTGACCGTACGGATCGGACGGTCTTTCTTCTCGGTATCTGCCATTTCTCCTCCAACGTCTTGTGGGCGACGCGTTGCCCTTCCTGAATAGCTGTTGTCATCTATAGCGGCGCGCGGATAGGGTTGGCACCTGTTTTTTTGGGAAAAACTGCAACCCCGTGAACGCACGAATAGACATCGGAAACGAAGCCTTCACCGCGGCCGAGCTTGCCACGGAAGAAAGCCGCGCGTCGGCAACGCCGATGATGGAACAGTACATCGAGATCAAGGCGAACAATCCCGGTTCGCTGCTCTTCTATCGTATGGGCGATTTCTACGAGCTGTTCTTCGAGGATGCGCTGGAGGCCTCGCGCGCACTCGGCATCACGCTGACGAAACGGGGTCAGCACATGGGGCAGGATATCCCAATGTGCGGCGTGCCGGTGCATGCGGCAGACGACTATCTGCAAAAGCTAATCGCGCTCGGTTTCCGCGTCGCTGTTTGTGAACAGGTGGAAGACCCGGCGGAGGCGAAGAAGCGCGGCTCGAAATCCGTCGTCAAACGCGATGTCATCCGACTCGTCACACCGGGCACGATCACCGAGGAAAAGCTGCTTTCGCCCTCGGAATCGAACTATCTGATGGCGCTTACCCGGATTCGCGGCACATCCGAGCCGGTGATGGCGCTTGCCTGGATCGACATATCGACCGGTGTTTTCCGCCTTGCAGAGACGGAAAGCTCGCGACTGCTCGCAGATATCCTGCGCATCGATCCGCGCGAACTGATCCTGCCCGATACGATCTTCCACGATGCCGAGCTGAAGCCGGTCTTCGACGTGCTCGGTCGCACGGCCGTGCCGCAGCCGGCGGTTCTCTTCGACAGCGCCACGGCGGAGAGCCGCATCGCCCGCTACTTCGGCGTCTCCACGCTCGACGGTTTCGGCACCTTCTCCCGCGCCGAGCTCGCCGCCGCGGCGGCGGCCGTCGCCTACGTCGAAAAGACGCAGATCGCGGAACGCCCGCCCCTAGGCAAGCCGGAGCGGGAGAGCGGCGCCTCGACGCTTTTCATCGATCCCGCGACCCGGGCCAATCTGGAGCTTGCCCGCACGCTGTCGGGCGACCGGAACGGCTCGCTCTTGAAGGCAATCGACCGGACCGTCACCGGCGGAGGAGCTCGCCTGCTCGCCGAGCGGCTGATGTCGCCGCTGACCGATCCTTCCCATATCAACGAGCGATTGGACTCGATCGGCTTCCTCATGGAGGAGCCGTCGCTCTGCGGCGATCTGCGCGACGCACTGAAGCATGTGCCGGATATGCCGCGCGCACTCTCCCGCCTGGCGCTCGATCGAGGCGGTCCTCGCGATCTCTGGGCGATCCGGCAGGGACTGGGTGCCGCCGCCGACGTGGCCGGACTGCTTGGCACTGCGCTTCTCCCGGAAGAACTCGGCAAGGCGCTTTCCGGCCTGCGCGCGTTGCCAGCGGCACTCGATACACTGCTTGCTGAAACGCTCGCCGCCGAACTGCCACTTCTGAAGCGCGACGGCGGCTTTCTGCGTGACGGCGCCAATGCCGAACTCGACGAGGTACGGGCGCTGCGAGACCAGTCGCGCCGGGTCATAGCCGGACTGCAGCTGCAGTACGCGGATGAGACCGGCATCAAATCGCTGAAGATCAAGCACAACAATGTCCTTGGCTATTTTATCGAGGTGACCGCCGGCAATGCCGGGCCGATGACGGATACGCCCGACGCCAAGGCCCGCTTCATCCATCGCCAGACGATGGCGAACGCCATGCGCTTCACGACGACCGAGCTTGCCGACCTCGAAAGCCGCATCGCGAACGCAGCCGGCCGGGCATTACAGATCGAGCTCGAAGCTTTCGACCGGATGTCAGCAGCGGTGGTCGCCGAAGCAGAGACGATCAAGGCTGGGGCCCGGGCACTTGCGGTCATCGACGTTGCGGCCAGCCTCGCCTTGCTTGCCGAGGAACAGGCCTACTGCCGGCCCCTCGTCGATGGATCGAAGATGTTTTCGATCGAAGGCGGCCGTCACCCGGTTGTCGAGCAGGCGCTGCGGCGCCAGTCCGCCGGCCCGTTCGTCGCCAACAATTGCGACCTCTCGCCGAGTTCGGGCGGCAAGGATGGGGCGATCTGGCTGCTCACCGGTCCGAACATGGGCGGTAAGTCGACGTTCCTCCGCCAGAATGCATTGATTGCAATCCTCGCTCAGATGGGCTCCTTCGTGCCCGCCGCCTCGGCACATATCGGCATCGTCGACCGGCTCTTTTCCCGCGTGGGGGCATCGGACGATTTGGCACGCGGCCGGTCGACCTTCATGGTCGAAATGGTCGAAACCTCGGCGATCCTCAACCAGGCAACCGACCGCTCGCTCGTCATCCTCGACGAAATCGGCCGCGGCACCGCAACGTTCGACGGTCTGTCCATCGCCTGGGCAGCGGTCGAGCATCTGCACGAGGCCAACCGCTGCCGCGGGCTCTTCGCCACCCATTTCCATGAGCTGACAGCACTTTCCGAAAAGCTTCCCCGCCTGTCGAACGCGACGATGAAAGTGAAGGAATGGGACGGCGATGTGATTTTCCTGCATGAAGTCGGTCCCGGCGCCGCTGACCGCTCCTACGGTATCCAGGTCGCACGCCTGGCCGGTCTTCCCGCCTCGGTTGTCGCCAGAGCCCGCGATGTCCTGAGCCGCCTGGAGGATGCCGACCGCAAGAATCCGGCGAGCCAGCTGATCGATGACCTGCCGCTCTTTCAAGTCGCCGTGCGCCGCGAGGATACAAATCGCAAGCCCTCGAAGCTCGAAGAGGCGCTGAAGGCAATGAGCCTCGACGACATGACGCCGCGCGAGGCGCTGGATGCGCTTTATGATCTCAAAAAGCAGATGACCTAGGGAGAGCCGCAATGTTCATGGGCAGCCTCCTGCAGGAAACCCGGCGCCTTGCCGAAATGTTCACCGTCCTCGAAGCGTTGCGCAATGCGGACGAGCATGGCACTCCCCGCGGCTGGAACTCCCCCTTCGGCATGCTCGAAATCACGCGATCGTGTGCTATCATCTGCGAGCTTGCGACTGCCATTGCCAAGGCTGGCTACCGCGAATGCGATAAAGCCACCGTTGACGCGATTGCCGGCGAGGCACGCAACGTCCTTTACTCGGTGAATGAACAAGTCGCGGCTTGAGAGCCCTTCCTTCCCAAGGGAGAAGGCAACCACCTTTTCGCCAAAATTAAGGGTTCTTGCAGTATGAAAGCCCGTGTCAAATGCCGGGCAAAGAGGCTATAGCGCATGCAGACGAAACGAGACGCGGTCGCGCCGCGCGAACAGGAAGCCGCTCCGCGCATGGCGACGACGAACGACATCGATTTCTCCGAAATTCTCGACCCGGCCTATCTGCGGTCCCTTTGCGAGGCGGTTGCCGAAGCCAACAAGAATCAGCCGGACGTCATGCGTTCCGAGCTGCTTGCCACCCTCAAGAAAGCAAGCAGCGAGGGCCGCGAAAGGGCACGGGCGCTTCTCTCGGCCGACGGCGGCGGCCTGAACTGCGCCCGGCGCATTTCCTGGGTGCAAGACCACATCATTTCTGCGCTTTATGAGTTCACGACAGCCCATGTCTTCCCGGCTCAGCGCGGCAAGTTTGCGGTCACTGCCGTCGGCGGGTACGGCCGCGGCACGCTGGCGCCCGGCTCCGATATCGACCTGCTCTTCCTTTTTCAGCCGAAGCCGGCGGAAGAGACCCACAAGGCCGTCGAATTCATGCTCTACGTCCTCTGGGACATGGGCCTCAAGGTTGGCCATGCAACGAGGACGATCGAGGAGTGCATCGCGCTCTCCAGGTCCGACATGACGATCCGCACGGCAATCCTCGAGATGCGCTACATCTGCGGGCTGGAAACGCTCGCCACCGAGCTTGAGACCCGTTTCGACAAGGAGATCGTCACCGGCACCGGCCCCGAGTTCATCGCCGCCAAGCTTGCCGAACGCGACGACCGCCACCGCAAGGCGGGCGATACCCGCTATCTCGTCGAGCCCAACGTCAAAGAGGGCAAGGGCGGGCTTCGCGACCTCCACACGCTCTTTTGGATTTCCAAGTATTACTACCACGTCCGTGACACTGCTGAACTCGTAGCGCTTGGTGTTCTCTCAAAGCATGAGTACCGCGTTTTCGAAAAGGCTGACGACTTTCTCTGGGCAGTGCGCTGCCACATGCACTTCCTGACCGGCAAGGCGGAGGAGCGGCTTTCATTCGACATCCAGCGGGAGATTGCCGAGGCGCTCGGATATCATTCCCGCCCGGGCCTTTCGGCTGTCGAGCGTTTCATGAAACACTATTTCCTGGTTGCGAAGGATGTCGGCGACCTGACACGAATTCTATGCGCGGCCCTCGAAGATCAGCAAGCGAAGTCAGCGCCTGGACTCAGCGGCGTCATCAGCCGCTTTGCCCGCCGCACGCGCAAAATCCCCGGCTGCATGGAATTCGTCGAGGACCGGGGCCGCATTGCGCTCTCCAGCCCGGACGTCTTCAAGCACGATCCGCTCAACATCATCCGTCTCTTCCATGTTGCCGATATCCACGGTCTCGAATTCCATCCGGATGCGCTGAAGCGCGTCACGCGCTCGCTCAACCTGATAGACAACGATCTGCGGGAAAATGACGAGGCAAATCGCCTCTTCATGTCGATGCTCACCTCCAAGCGCGATCCAGCCCTCATCCTGCGCCGCATGAACGAGGCCGGCGTGCTCGGCCGCTTCATCCCCGAATTCGGCAAGATCGTCGCGATGATGCAGTTCAACATGTATCATCACTACACGGTGGACGAGCATCTGATCCGTTCCGTCGAAGTCCTCTCCGAAATCGACAAGGGCAAGGCCGAGGAGCTGCATCCGCTGTCCAACAAGCTGATGCCGCATATCGAAGATCGCGAAGCGCTCTATATTGCCGTCCTTCTCCACGATATTGCCAAGGGCCGGCAGGAGGACCATTCCGTCGCCGGTGCCCGTGTTGCTCGCAAACTCTGCGCCCGTTTCGGCCTGTCGCAGAAGCAAACGGAACTCGTTGTCTGGCTGATCGAGGAGCATCTGACGATGTCGATGGTCGCCCAGACCCGCGACCTTACCGACCGCAAGACAATCACTGACTTTGCCGACCGGGTTCAATCACTCGATCGCCTGAAGATGCTGCTGATCCTGACGATCTGCGATACTCGTGCCGTCGGCCCCGGTGTCTGGAACGGCTGGAAGGGCCAGCTGCTGAGAACGCTCTACTTCGAGACCGAGCTGCTGCTTTCAGGCGGTTTTTCGCAGGTCTCCCGCAAGGAGCGGGCTCAATTCGCGGCGGAAGCGCTGTTCAACGCGCTGTCGGATTGGAGCCAGAAGGATCGCAAGACTTACAGCAAGCTGCACTACCAGCCCTATCTGCTTTCCGTTCCTCTGGAGGACCAGGTTCGTCACGCCCATTTCATCCGCCAGGCTGACAAGAACGGCCAGGCGCTGGCGACGACCGTGCGGACGGATAGTTTCCATGCGATTACCGAAGTTACGGTGCTCTCTCCGGACCACCCCCGCCTGCTCGCCATCATTGCCGGCGCGTGTGCGGCAGCGGGCGCGAATATCGTGAACGCGCAGATTTTCACGACTTCCGACGGCCGTGCGCTGGACACGATCCATATCAGCCGCGAATTCCAGGACGATGCCGACGAGCTTCGCCGTGCCGCCAGCATCGGCAAGATGATCGAAGACGTGCTTTCCGGACGCAAGCGGCTGCCGGAGGTCATTGCCACGCGCACGAAGAACCGCAAGAAGAACAAGGCATTCGTCATTCCGCCGTCGGTCAACATTACCAACAACCTGTCGAACAAGTTCACCGTCATCGAAGTCGAATGCCTCGACCGCACCGGCCTGCTTTCGGAGATCACCGCCGTGCTGTCCGATCTTTCGCTCGATATCCAATCTGCCCGCATCACGACCTTCGGCGAGAAGGTAATCGACACCTTCTACGTCACGGACCTCGTCGGCCAGAAGATCTCCAGCGACACCAAGCGCTCCAATATCACTGCCCGGCTGAAGGCCGTTATGGCCGGCGAGGAGGATGAGCTTCGCGAGCGCATGCCGTCCGGCATCATTGCGCCCGCCGAGACGGCGCAAACCCTGCAGCCGGGTGAAAAGAAAGCCGGTTCTCCCGTATGAGTCTTGTCAAGAAATTCGCCACTGTCGGCGGCGCGACCCTCGGCAGCCGCATCTTCGGTTTCGCTCGCGAAACGCTGATGGCGGCGGCCCTTGGTACCGGCCCCATGGCCGACGTCTTCTACGCTGCCTTCCGCTTTCCCAATCTCTTCCGCCGGCTGTTTGCCGAAGGCGCTTTCAACGCGGCTTTCGTGCCGCTCTTTGCGAAGGAGATCGAAGCGAACGGCACGGATGGCGCCAAGCGCTTTTCCGAGGAAGTCTTCGGCGTCCTGTTCTCCGTGCTGCTGCTCATCACCATCGTGATGGAACTTTGCATGCCGCTGCTCGTGCGCTTCGTCATCGCGCCGGGCTTTGCCGACGATGCGGAAAAATTCTCGATCACTGTCAGGATGGCAGCGGTGATGTTCCCCTATCTGATGTGCATGTCGCTGACGGCGATGATGAGCGGGATGCTGAATTCGCTGCATCATTTCTTTGCCGCAGCCATCGCGCCCGTTTTCCTCAACGTGGTGATGATCGGGGCGCTGTTTTACTCGCTCTATATCGGCGCCGAACCGCTCCAGACCGCCTGGTACCTTTCCTGGGGCGTGCTCGTGGCGGGCATCCTGCAACTCGTCGTCGTCTATATCGGCGTCCTGCATGCCGGCATGAGCATCGGCTTTCGCTTCCCCCGCATCACGCCGAACGTCAAGCGGCTGCTGATCCTTGCGGTGCCGGCCGCCGTCACCGGCGGTATCACGCAGATCAACCAGATGGTCGGCCAGGCGATCGCCTCCTCACGCGAAGGCGCGATCGCGGCGCTTCAGTATGCTGACCGCATCTACCAGCTGCCGCTCGGCGTCGTCGGCGTCGCCGTCGGCGTGGTCCTGCTGCCGGAACTGGCTCGTGCCTTGAAGGGTGGCAATCTGCGCGAGGCGGCGAATTTGCAGAACCGGTCGATGGAATTCGTGCTGTTCCTGACCATCCCGGCCGCGTTTGCGCTCTGGATTCTCTCCGACGAGATTATCCGCGTCCTCTATGAGCGTGGTGCCTTCCATCAGGAAAACACCACGATCGTCGGCTCCATCCTCGCTATCTACGGCATCGGTCTGCCCGCCTTCGTGCTGATCAAGGCGCTGCAGCCGGGCTTTTATGCGCGCGAGGACACCAAGACGCCGATGCGCTTTTCCGCCGTCGCCGTTGGCGTGAACTGCGCGACGGCGCTGACGCTCTTTCCCTTCCTCGGCGCGCCCGGCATTGCCGTGGCGGAGGCGACGGCGGGCTGGATCAGCACCGTGCTTCTGTTCACGACGCTGCTGCGCCGCGGTCACCTTACCTGGGAATGGGGCTTGGCGCGGCGCACGGCGCTGCTCGTCGTCTCCGCAGCCGTCATGGGCGCCGTGATCATGTACCTGCAGCACCGTTGGGAGCCGTGGCTGGCCTCAGGCGCGCATCTGACCGCGAAGGTCGGCACGCTCGGCCTTCTGATCGTCATCGCCATGGCTGTCTACTTCGCGACAGCGTTCCTGATCGGCGGCGCCGATCTCGGCATGATCCGGCGGAACCTCAAACGGAAACCCGCGCCTAGCACCGAAGTCTGACTGCGGCCATCGTTGTCAGCAATAGCTCCAGCGGCGCCTCGGCCCGACATCGACATGGACAATTCCGTTGCAGTATCGTCCTATGCCGCCGATCCCGGGTGCGGTCTGCGCTGCTGCGATGATCGCCCGTTCCGAAACGCCCGCCACACGGATATCGGCTGCGTTGCAATAGCGGTGCTGAGAATGCGCGCGGCCGGAACGCGGCCGGAAGCCGGATGTAACCACCGGTATTCGACCGGTCTTGGCCGCGATATGTGAGAGGATGGCTCTAAGCTGCGGCGGGAAGCAGCCGATTTTGACGCTAACGGTCTGAACCGTGTAAGCCAGGGATGCGGTGTGGTTGAAAGGTCTTACCTTGGTTTTTTTGCTGGTCTGCGCCTCCGCATTGACGCAGCAGGACAAGGTGAACAAGCCAGCAAGAACGAGTGATAAGGTCGTATGCATGACGTCCCCTCCAGGTAGAACTGCAGCTGATCATGCTGCGCTCTGGTTGGTGGCGAGAACGTTCATTCAAAAAGTGGCCATTTTGTGAAATTTTATACCTTCATATAAAATGAGATATCCTCATTTTCTTGCCCTCATTCAGCAGATGTAGCTAAAATTGAGTATAAATTACTCTCAACCTTTTGATGGAAATCAATGCGTTGGCACAACCTTGCATTAGAAGACGCTGTCCGTGGCTGGCAAGACGATGTAATGCAAAATAGCATCCCCAGCCGGAGCCTTATTGATGCCCCAATCTCTCTTCCTCGTTACGCTCGTCGTCGACGATTATGACCGCGCGAAGGCATTCTATTGCGGCGCGCTGGGTTTTGATTGCCTGCAGGACGAGGTGCAGCCCGAAGGCAAGCGCTGGGTGGTCGTTAAGCCCAGCGGTACTGCGGGTGCCGCATTCCTGCTTGCGCAAGCAGTGGGCGAACGGCAGAAGGCAGCGATTGGAAACCAGACCGGCGGCCGCGTAGGCTTCTTCCTGAAGACCGACGATTTCGACCAGGACTATGCCGCAATGCTTGCGAACGGGGTCACCTTCCTCGAAGCTCCACGTCACGAAGTTTACGGCACCGTGGCCGTGTTTGCGGATCCTTACGGCAACACCTTCGACCTCATTCAACACACCGCACCCGCCGCCTCTTGATTGCGGCCCTTTGCGCGTGCATAAGCCGCCGCGTTAGCAACATGACCCTTTGGGTCTGGGGCCCTCCACCAGCCTAATCGAGGACAACGTGACCGAATTCAAAAAGCTCGTATTTTCCGGCGTACAGCCGACCGGAAATCTCCATCTCGGAAACTATCTCGGCGCAATCCGCAAGTTCGTGGCGCTGCAGGAAGGCAACGATTGCATCTATTGCGTCGTCGACCTGCATTCGCTGACCGCGCAGCTCGTACACCAGGACTTGCCCGGCCAGATCCGCTCGATCGCCGCAGCTTTCATCGCCTCCGGCATCGATCCGGAGAAGCATATCGTCTTCAACCAGTCGGCCGTGCCGCAGCACGCCGAACTCGCCTGGATTTTCAACTGCGTCGCCCGCATCGGCTGGATGAACCGCATGACGCAGTTCAAGGACAAAGCCGGCAAGGACCGAGAGAACGCCTCGCTCGGCCTGCTCGCCTATCCTAGCCTGATGGCGGCCGACATTCTCGTTTATCGCGGCACGCATGTTCCGGTGGGTGACGATCAGAAGCAGCATCTCGAGCTTGCCCGCGATATCGCGATGAAGTTCAACCTCGACTATCAGGATCACATTCGTCGGGCCGGCCACGGCATCGACATCACCGTCGGCGACGAGCCCGTGCATGCCTACTTCCCGATGGTGGAGCCGCTGATCGATGGCCCTGCGCCGCGCGTCATGTCGCTTCGTGACGGCACCAAGAAGATGTCGAAGTCCGACCCCTCAGATCTCTCGCGCATCAACCTGATGGACGACGAAGACGCCATCTCAAAAAAGATCCGCAAAGCCAAGACCGATCCGGAGGGGCTGCCGAGCGAAGTGGAAGGCCTGAAGGGCCGGCCGGAAGCCGACAATCTCGTCGGCATCTATGCCGCCCTGGCCGATAAGTCGAAAGCCCAGGTGCTGTCGGAATTCGGCGGCCAGCAGTTCTCCGTCTTCAAGCCGGCGCTGATCGAGCTTGCAGTCCAGGTGCTGTCGCCGATCACACGAGAGATGCGCCGCCTGATGGACGATACGAGCCACATCGACGCCATCCTTCACAACGGCAACGAGCGGGCTCGCGCCCGCGCCGAAGCCACCATGAAGGATATACGCGACATCATCGGCTTCCTGTACTAGGCATGTCGCAGATAGCGAGCCTCCGTGCAAAAACGGGGGCTTGCAAATCTCCCGGCTAGGGTGTCAGAGTCCGGGCCATGGTATCAAAGCGACTCTCACGGCTGGAAGGTCATCGCCGCAAATTCATGGCGGTCATCGATGGCACACCCGAGTGCCAGTGCGCCGTGCATTATGCGGGCCGGCGCGCCAAGAATTCCAATGGCGGACTGGTGCTCGTCTATGTCATTCCCGAAGGCGATTTTCAGCAATGGCTGGGCGTTGAGGAGATCATGCGGGCCGAGGCCCGCGAAGAGGCCGAAGCCGTTGTCGCCAAATCAGCTCTGGTCGTCCGCGAAACGATCGGC
Organism: Rhizobium sp. SVR5-9E; assembly: GCF_056755095.1. NCBI lineage: Bacteria > Pseudomonadati > Pseudomonadota > Alphaproteobacteria > Hyphomicrobiales > Rhizobiaceae > Rhizobium > Rhizobium sp. SVR5-9E. The sequence continues at coordinate 19,929 of NZ_JBNDHS010000077.1, forward strand.
ATCGAACCGGAAATCGTGATCCGTGAGGGAAGTTCCGTCGCGGAGATCAATGCAGTGATCGAGGAAGACCGCGATATCGCAATCCTGGTGCTGGCCGCCAGTTCTGCCAAGGAAGGCCCAGGGCCACTGGTGTCGTCTGTTGTCGGAAAAGCTGCGGCCTTTCCAATTCCCGTTACCGTATTGCCCGATACGCTGACCAACGAGGAACTGGATGCGCTGGCCTAGCATACGGTGCTAAGGCAGCCTATTTCTGGAGTCTCGGGCTCTTGATTAGCGTGGCCAATCGGCCTATTTTCTTTTGAAGAATTCTAAAGACGGCCTGAGCAACGATCTGGCCCGCATGGAGAGCGAAATGTTCATTCAGACCGAAGCCACGCCGAACCCCGCCACCCAAAAGTTCCTGCCGGGTAAGGTCGTCATGGAAAGCGGCACGGCCGAATTCCGCAATGTCGAGGAAGCACAGGCTTCACCGCTCGCCGCCCGCCTTTTCGAAATCCCCGGCGTTACCGGCGTCTATTTCGGCTATGACTTCATCTCCGTTTCCAAAGAGAATCAGGAGTGGCAGCACCTGAAGCCCGCTATCCTCGGCTCCATCATGGAACACTTCATGTCTGGGAAGCCGGTGATGGGTGAAGCCTCCGCGCTTTCCGAAGAGCTCGATGCCGGCGGTGAATTCTTCGACGAGGCTGACGAGACCATCGTGCTCACCATCAAGGAACTGCTCGACACCCGCGTGCGTCCAGCAGTGGCCCAGGATGGCGGCGATATCACGTTCCGCGGTTTCAAGGATGGCAAGGTCTATCTCAACATGAAGGGCTCCTGCTCCGGCTGCCCCTCGTCTACGGCGACCCTGAAGCACGGCGTCCAGAACCTGCTTCGCCACTTCGTTCCCGAAGTGCAGGAAGTGATCGCAGCCTAAGGGCTTGCGCCGAAATTCAGCCGGCTCAGCATTACGGCGAGCTGGCTGATTTTATGGTGGCTTTTATTCGGAAATTGATGACATGATTGTTCTGGCGCTCGACACGGCGGGTGTGGATTGCGCTGCCGCTCTATACGACAGCGGCAAGGATACGGTGCTGGGGGAGGCATCGGACATGATCGGCAAGGGTCACGCCGAACATTTGATGGGAATCATCGACCGCGTGCTGAAGCAGGCGGATATGAAGCTCGCGATGGCTGAACGCGTTGCGGTCACCATCGGTCCAGGTTCCTTCACCGGCATTCGTGTCGGTGTCGCGGCGGCTCGGGGCTTTGCTCTTGCGCTCAATATTCCGGCTGTCGGCATCACGACGCTTGAAACCATGGCTGCCGCCCAGCGCGAGAAGACCCCCGGCAGCGCCGTTCTTGCCGCCATGGATGCCAAGCGCGGCGAAATTTATCTCCAGCGTTTTTCCGCCGACGGCGTGGCGCTTGACGAACCTCGTGCCGTGACGATCGAGGAGGCTCAATCTATCGCGGCAGCCTTCGACGGCGAGATCACCGGATCGGCGGCGCCGCTGCTGAGGCCGGACGCCGCTGGCGATCAAGCCAACAAGTTTCCCATCTCCATCGTGGCTCGCCTGGGCGCTGCCGCCGATCCTGGTTCTGGAAAGCCGAAGCCTCTTTATCTGCGCGGACCCGACGCCAAACCGCAGGCCGGGTTTGCGATCGCACGAGTGTGACCATGCTGGAATCCTATCTGACCCTTAAACCGGAATTCGAGATCCTCGCCATGGAAAGCGACGACTGCCATGCGGTTTCTACCCTGCACGGGGAGCGCTTTGCACGCCCCTGGGGAGACGGCGAGTTCTACGGTCTGCTCAGCCAGGACAACGTCTTCGGTTTCGTCGCGCGCCAGACGAACGCCTTTCTGAAAAAGCCGCTGCCGGGCTTCGTACTTGCCCGGGAGGTCGCTGGCGAGGCGGAAATTCTGACGATCGCCGTGCAGGCGAAGGTTGCCCGCGCCGGACTCGGCTGGAGGCTGATGCAGGCGGCGATGCGCGAAGCCAAGCTGCGCGGCGGCGAAAGCATTTTCCTGGAAGTCGATGACGGCAACGCTGCCGCTCTCGGACTGTATCGCAAGCTCGGCTTTGAGACGGTCGGCGAGCGCCGTGGATACTACAAGGACGCGAACGGTGCAGTTTCCACGGCGCTTGTCATGAAGCGCGTTCTTCGCTAGTTCCGTGAAGAACCGGAATTTCTAATGAAGGCCGCCAATGACGGACACAGCCAAGACCCTTGAGGAGCTTTGCACCGAGCGCGGCATGCGGATGACCGAGCAGCGCCGGGTGATTGCCCGCATCCTGGAAGAGTCGGCCGACCACCCGGATGTCGAGGAGCTGCACCGTCGCTCCGTGAAGGTCGATGCGAAGATTTCGATCTCGACCGTCTATCGCACAGTCAAGCTTTTTGAAGACGCCGGCATCATCGCCCGCCATGATTTCCGCGACGGCCGCTCGCGTTACGAGACAGTACCGGAAGAGCATCACGACCACCTGATAGACCTGAAGAACGGAGTGGTCATCGAGTTCCGTTCGCCGGAGATCGAAGCGCTGCAGGAGCGTATTGCCCGCGAACACGGCTTCCAGCTCGTGGACCATCGGCTGGAGCTTTACGGCATTCCGCTGAAGAAAGACGAACGCTGAACCGATGACCGGACCCGCGGGGAGTTGGAGTTGATCGTCTGGCTGCGTATCGCCTATGCCGCGATCGTCATCGTCGCCGCAAGCATCCTGCTGATGCCCTTCCAGCTTCTCAGTCTGCATTTCGACTGGAGGCTTCGGCGTACGCTCCCGCGCCTCTGGCATCGCGTTGCCTGCCACGGACTCGGCATTCGCGTGAAGGTCCACGGTGAGCTCGAGGGACGCAGGCCGCTGATGCTATGTGCCAATCACGCCTCCTGGATGGATATCATGGTCTTGTCGTCCATCGCCGATGTCGCTTTCATCGCCAAGATAGAGGTGCGTGACTGGCCGATCTTCGGACTGCTCGCCCGCCTGCAGAAAAGCGTCTTCATCGTTCGCGAAGAGAAGCGAAAGACCGGTGCCCAGGCAAGCGAGATTGCAAGCCGCATGGCCGCCGGCGAAATCGTCGTGCTCTTTCCGGAAGGCACGACTTCCGACGGCAATCGTCTGCTGGAGGTCAAATCCTCGCTCTTCGGGGCGGCCGCAATGGCCGTGCCCCACTCGCCGAACGGCTCAGTCTTCGTGCAACCGGTCGCGATCGCCTATACCAGAGTGCACGGTATTGCCATGGGCCGCTATCATCGGCCGCTGGCGAGCTGGCCCGGCGACGTGGAACTCGCGCCGCACCTCCTCGATATCGTAAAATGTGCCGCGTTGGATGCCGAAGTCACCTTCGGCGAGGCGGTCGAGTACCGTTCGGATTCGAGCCGAAAAGAGGTCAGCGCCACCATCGCACGTCGCATCCGCGCCATGCTCAACAGCCGTTTGCGCGGCCGCGAAATTGCCTGAGTCAAGATTTCCGTTTTCTACAGGGCAAAAAACCACTAAATAGCCCGCCATGACCCAAGACAGCGCCCTTCTTCCGGCCCCAGAGATTGCCCCCAGCGAGCGGCTCCGCGATGGCAGCAACAGCCGCAAGGTCTTCATCAAGACCTATGGCTGCCAGATGAATGTGTACGACTCGACGCGCATGAGCGATGCACTCGCCCGCGACGGCTATGAGCCTACCGAGGACATGGAAGAGGCCGACCTCGTCCTCCTGAACACTTGCCACATCCGCGAAAAGGCGGCCGAAAAGGTCTATTCGGCGCTGGGCCGTTTGCGCGAGATGAAAAAGAAAAAGGCTGCCAGCGGGCGCGAGATGATGATCGGCGTTGCCGGCTGCGTCGCCCAGGCAGAGGGCGAGGAAATTCTTCGCCGCGCGCCCGCCGTCGACGTTGTCATCGGCCCGCAGACCTATCACCGCCTGCCGGAAGCCCTGCGGCGCGCGAAGGACGGCCATCGCGTCGTCGACACCGAATATGCGCTGGAAGACAAATTCGAGCATCTGCCGCTTGCCGAAGCCAAGAAGATTCGCGCGCGCGGAGTGACGTCGTTCCTGACCGTTCAGGAAGGCTGCGACAAGTTCTGCACCTTCTGTGTCGTTCCTTATACCCGTGGTTCGGAGGTCTCCCGGCCGGTCAGCCAGATTCTCGAGGAGGCACAAAAACTTGTGGACGGCGGCGTGCGCGAAATCACGCTGCTCGGGCAAAACGTCAACGCCTGGCATGGCGCCGGCCCCAATGGCGAAGAGTGGAGCCTTGGCGACCTTCTCTACCGGCTTGCGGACATCCCAGGCCTTGCCCGGCTCCGCTACACCACCAGCCATCCGCGCGATATGGACGACCGCCTGATCGAGGCGCATCGCGATCTGCGGGCGCTGATGCCCTACCTGCATCTGCCCGTGCAGTCCGGTTCGGACCGCATCCTGAAAGCCATGAACCGCCGCCATACCGCGGCTGAATATATGACGCTGATCGACCGCATCCGCGCTGCCCGCCCCGATATCGCGCTATCCGGCGATTTCATCGTTGGCTTCCCAGGGGAGACAGACGAGGATTTTGAAGCTACACTGCGTCTGGTGGAGGAGGTGCGCTATGCGCAGGCTTTCTCCTTCAAATACTCGACACGGCCGGGTACGCCCGGTGCGGAAATGAAGGACCAGGTGCCGGAAGAGATCAAGGCAGAACGGCTAGAGCGCCTGCAGGCGCTTCTTCTGAGGCAAACGCAGGAGTTCAACGAATCCTGCGTCGGCAAGACGATTGATCTGCTGCTTGAAAAGCCGGGCCGGCTGCCGGGACAGATTATCGGTCGTTCCCCGTGGCTTCAGTCAGTGAATGTTGATGCAAAAGCATCGCAAATCGGTGACATTATCAATGTGCGAATCACCGGAACCGGAACTAACAGCCTGTTTGCCGAGTTTGCAGAGGCTGAGGTCTAACCTAAGGAGCTCGACCGCTTGAAGGGACAAGAATTGGTTTCTTCTTCACCGCGCCACCCACGCATAGCGAGCGACGCCAATCACTTCGTCCTAACGTTCGAGAACAACCGGTTCGCCAGTGAGCTATTTGGTCAATTCGACCAGAACCTGAAGCTTCTCGAAGAGCGGCTCAATATCGATGCGCGCGCGCGGGGCAACTCCGTCGTTATTACAGGTGATGTCGTCACCACCAATCAAGCACGACGCACCCTCGACTACCTCTATGAAAAGCTCCAGAAAGGCGGCAGCGTGGAACGATCCGACGTGGAGGGCGCAATCCGCATGGCGGTTGCTGCCGACGATCAGTTGAGCCTGCCGACCATGGAGAAAAAAGCCAAGCTGACGATGGCGCAGATTTCGACGCGCAGGAAGACGATCGTTGCGCGGACGCCGACGCAGGATGCCTATATACGAGCCATGGAACGGGCCGAGCTGGTTTTCGGCGTCGGACCTGCCGGAACCGGCAAGACCTATCTCGCCGTTGCGCATGCCGCCCAGCTCCTGGAGCGCGGAGCCGTCGAGAAGATCATTCTTTCCCGCCCAGCCGTCGAAGCCGGCGAGCGCCTTGGCTTTCTGCCGGGCGACATGAAGGAGAAAGTCGACCCCTATCTCCGACCGCTCTATGATGCGCTCTACGACATGATCCCGGGTGACAAGGTCGAGCGCGCGATCACGGCAGGCGTCATCGAAATCGCCCCGCTCGCATTCATGCGCGGTCGAACGCTGTCGAACGCAGCGATCATCCTCGACGAAGCGCAAAACACGACATCCATGCAGATGAAGATGTTCCTGACGCGTCTTGGCGAGAATTCACGCATGATGGTGACCGGCGATCCGAGCCAGATCGACCTACCGCGCGGGGTGAGGTCCGGACTTGTCGAGGCGCTGCAGCTGCTGGAGGACGTGGAAGGAATTTCGACGATCCGCTTCAAGGATGTCGATGTCGTGCGCCATCCGCTCGTCGGACGGATTGTCAGGGCTTATGACGCCACCTATGCAACACGGCCGGAAGATGCCGGCCCGCAGGTCTGATGGCCGAGCTCGATATCCAGATTAGCATCGAGGAGGGCGACTGGCCCTCCGAAGATGAGCTTCAGGCGTTGGCGGAGCGCGTGCTCGAAACGGCGGCGAGCTTTCTCAAGAGCAATGAGAAGCAGAAGTTTCCGAAGACGGGGACCGAGCTTTCGCTCGTGTTCACGGATGACGAATCCATCCGCGCGATCAACGCCGAATGGCGCAAGAAGGACAAGGCGACCAATGTCCTCTCCTTCCCAGCCTTTCCGGTGACGCCGGGAAAGATGCCAGGACCGATGCTTGGTGATATCATCATCGCCAAGGAAACCGTCGAACGGGAAGCACGAGAGCTCGAAAAGCCGTTCGAAGACCATCTGACGCATTTGATGGTACATGGTTTCTTGCATCTCTTCGGCTACGACCATATGGATAGTGACGAAGCCGAAATTATGGAGGGGTTAGAGACTCGCATTTTGGCGGTACTCGGCCTATCTGACCCATACGAGGGTCAAGACCTAAAAATGGAACCATGAGCGACTTTACGACGAAACCCGCGGCAGAAGCCAAGGACGCCGATCAATCCTCCTCCTCAGATGAGGCGGGCAGTAGTAGCAGGCAATCCGGACGATCCTTCTGGGCGCGCGCCGCCCGCATCCTTCGCCCGCAGCAGGGCTCGCGCATTCGCGAAGATCTCGCCGACGCGCTTATGACGTCGGACACCGGCGACGATGCCTTTTCGCCAGACGAGCGGGCAATGCTCCATAACATCCTCCGCTTCCGCGAGGTGCGCGTCGCAGACGTGATGGTGCCCCGGGCCGATATCGAGGCTGTCGATCAGAACATAACCATCGGCGAACTGATGATTCTCTTCGAGGAATCCGGACGTTCCCGTATGCCGGTCTACGCCGAGACGCTCGACGATCCGCGCGGCATGGTGCATATCCGCGACCTTCTTTCCTATGTCGCCAAGCAGGCGCGCAACAAGCGCCGCGCGGGAGCGAAGACACCCAAAGGGCCGGACCCGCTTGTCGAGATCGCCCCGGAAAACATTCAGAAGCCGGCGCGCTCGGCGAAGCCGAATTTCGATCTCGCCCGCGTCGACTTGCAGAAGACGCTCGCCGAGGCCGGCATCATCCGCAAGATTCTTTTCGTGCCACCATCTATGCTTGCATCCGATCTGCTTCGCCGCATGCAGGTGAACCGCACGCAGATGGCGCTCGTCATCGACGAATATGGCGGCACCGACGGGCTCGCTTCGCACGAGGACATCGTCGAGATGGTCGTCGGCGATATCGACGACGAGCATGACGACGAGGAGGTCATGTTCAAGCGTATTTCTGAAGACGTCTTCGTGGCGGACGCACGCGTCGAGCTGGAGGAGATCGCGGAGGCTATCGGCCCGGATTTCGACATCAGCGAGCAGGTCGACGAAGTCGATACGCTGGGCGGCCTGATCTTCTCCGCCCTCGGCCGCATTCCGGTGCGAGGCGAAGTCGTACAAGCACTGCCCGACTTCGAATTCCACATTCTCGAGGCCGATCCGCGCCGCATCAAGCGGGTGCGCATCACCCGCAAGCGCCAAGCGATCCGTCGCCGCGTCAAGGCCGACGGCGACGGCGCGACCGGACTAACGGACGACCGGCCCACCGAATCGACGTAGAGCTGATTTCCGCAGGACGACAAAACGCGCCTTTTTTGAAAGACTGCGAGCCGGGTTGATTCGCGGCTTGAACGGAGCGCGCATGGAGCGGTTTGCGGACAAGGTTATCCTGGTCTGGGGTTTCAAAAGAGCATTGCTGGCGGTCCTTGCCGGCACGTTTGCGGTTCTGGCGCTGCCGCCAATCGGCTTCTTCGCCGCAATGTTTATTTCATTCACGCTCCTCGTCTGGTTGATCGACGGCGCGGCCGCCTCTCCCGAGGCAAGTTTTCTAGGCCGCCTCTGGCCCTCATTCGCGATCGGCTGGCTTTTCGGCTTCGGCTATTTCGTCGCAGGCCTCTGGTGGCTTGGCCACGCCCTGTTGATCGATTCGGAAGAATTTGCCTGGGCGCTGCCGCTGGCGATCCTCGGTTTGCCGGCAGTGCTTGCGATATATTACGGCTTCGCCGCAGCCATCGCCTGCATCTTCTGGTCGGACGGAATGGGCCGCATCGCTGCGCTTGCCGCAAGCTTCGGCCTCTTCGAATGGCTGCGGAGCGTGACATTCACCGGCTTTCCCTGGAACGCGATCGGCTACGGCATGATGCCCATGCCGCTCATGATGCAATCCGCACATGTCATCGGCACCATGGGTGTGACCGCGCTTGCCGTCTTTGTCTTCGCAGCACCTGCGCTTCTTGGAACGCGGCAGGGTGCCGCATGGGGCGTGGGGCTGGCGGCGCTGCTCTTTGCGGCGCATCTCGGTTATGGCGCCTATGCGCTGTACGTCGCCCCCAAGGCTAGCCCCCTGCCGGAAGAAAAGCGGCCCGTGATCCGGCTCGTGCAGCCGATGATCGACCAGGCCGCGAAGATGGATTCGGATGCGGACCGGTCGGCGATCTTCGAGGCTCATCTGAAGCTTTCCGTCGCGCCTCCTCAAAGTGGTGGCAGGAGGCCGGACATCATCGTCTGGCCGGAGACGGCGATCCCCTTCATTCTCACCGACAATCAGGACGCGCTCACCCGGATCGCCGACACACTGGACGACAATCAGATTCTGATTGCAGGCGCGGTGCGGGCCGAAGAAATGGGGCCCGGAAACCCGGTGCGATACTACAATTCGATCATCGTGATCGACGGGCGGGGCCAGATCGTCGCCGCTTCGGACAAAGTGCACCTCGTTCCGTTCGGCGAATATCTGCCTTTCGAAAATTTCCTCAACGAGCTCGGTATCCAGAATATCGTCGAAATGCCCGGAGGCTTTTCTGCCGCGGCCACACGTCATCTCCTGGAACTGCCGACGGGACTGAAACTCTATCCCCTGGTCTGCTACGAGATCATCTTTCCGGATGAGATGACCGGCGACATTGCCGAAGCGGGCGCGATCCTGAACATCACGAACGACGCATGGTTCGGCAA
>NZ_JBNDHS010000078.1:0-28779 GCF_056755095.1 Rhizobium sp. SVR5-9E
GATGGGGCACGCGAAGGACCGGACGGCGGAAGGAGGCTTCACCACCGCAGGAAAAGGAATTTTAGACTATCCTCACTACCTGTCATGCCTCAAGGCGGTGGGCTTCAACCGCTCCCTTGTGACCCATGGTTTGAAGGCGGACGAGGCGCCGGACGTCGCAACCTTCCTGAAGGCCGCATTGACCGACGCCGGGCTGGAGACGCGGTGATGTCGACCTCCGGTGCCAAGTTCACCCCCCCCAACGATGGACCCACTCTCAACGTCGACGATGCAGGGGGCAATGGGCTACCGGTAATTTTCCAGCATGGCCTTTGTGGCGATGCGCGGCAGACCACGGAGGCTTTCCCTGTCGATCCGCGCTTTCGTCGCATCACGCTCGAAAGCCGGGGGCAGGGCGCGTCGGAACCAGGTGACCTGGAGCACCTCTCGATCTCGACCTTCGCTACCGACACGGCGGAGCTCATCGAACGGAACGGATTCGCGCCCGTCGTCGTCGGTGGCATATCGATGGGAGCCGCGATCGCCCTTCGGCTCGCTGTCAGGCGACCCGATCTCGTGCGTGGCCTGATCATAGCTCGACCGGCGTGGGTGACGGATGCGGCGCCGGCAAACATGAGGCCCAACTCCGAGGTGGGAGCGCTGCTGGCAGAGCATCCCGGCGACGTCGCCCAGCGGATGTTCGTGGACACTGCGACGGCCGCCGCGTTGGGCCGGGACGCCCCCGACAATCTGGCCTCCCTGACCGCGTTCTTCTCACGGCATCCCAGGAACGTGACCGCGGCGCTGCTGACTTCGATTGCCGGCGACGGCCCTGGCGTTTCCGAGGCGGAGGTTCGTTCGCTCCGAATTCCGACGCTTGTGATAGGGCACGAGCGCGACAGCATCCATCCGATCGCTCATGCACGGGCGATCGCCGAAATGATCCCCAACTCCAGTTTCGTCGAGATCACGCCCAAGGTCGTCGATCGCGCTCGTTACGTTTCCGACTTCCATTCGGCCCTGAGCAATTTTCTGAAGGCCTGCCTATGATGACGAGCGTATCCAAGGACTGGATCAACGAGCTTGCCAAGGATCGACTGATCGCCGAATTTTCCGTGTGGTCCGCCGATCTCGTACGTTTCGCGGACGAGATGGCACGCATCGAGCCACACGCGGACGTGCTGCACATCGACGGCGCCGCGAACAATCCTCGAACAATCAAGCGGTCGGCGATTGTGGTCAACACCGCCCGTGGCCGCCGTCCTATTTATCCAGACTGCTCTCAAGGGGCGTCGTTTCGAAAGATGTTCGACTGCGACGTCCTCGAGGGCAGGGCATTGGTGGTGTATTGCTTTACAAAAGAAGGAAAATACAGGACGCACTTTTTCCCGTCGACCGGTATAACGGTATCCTCGGATGTCGATCCCTGCTTTTCGTCGGCCCTTGTTTGCAGAGCATCTAACAACTCCCGCATATTAGTAAGTTTGCACCTGAGATGGCAAATCCGTTGACAAAGCTAACTTGTTAATATTTCTTTCTTTTTGAAAGAATTGTTATCCGAGCCTGGGAGGGGTTGGATGGATAGGCTCGTTAGTCTCGAGAATATCGTTATGCAATTCGGCGCGATCCGTGCGCTCGACGGCATCTCGATAGAGATCAACCGAGGCGAAGTTCTCGGGCTCATGGGCGATAATGGCGCGGGAAAGTCTACCCTCGTAAAAACGATCGCCGGCAACTTTCAGCCTACATCTGGTCGCTACACCTTGGAGGGAAGCGAGGTCCATTTATCCGGTCCGGCTGATGCCCGCCGGCACGGCATCGAGGTCGTTTATCAGGATCTGGCGCTCTGCAACAACCTGACGGCTGCGGCCAATGTCTTCCTGGGACGCGAGGTGCAACGCCGTCTTGGCCCATTCAAGGTACTCGACCACCGGACGATGAACCGCAGAGCCAATGAGCTCTTCCAGGTACTGAAGTCCGAAACTCGCCCGGCAGATCTAGTTGACCGCATGTCCGGAGGGCAACGCCAGGCTGTCGCGATCGCTCGTACGAGACTTGCAAAATCGAAGATTGTTCTTATGGACGAACCTACGGCGGCCATCAGTGTCCGCCAGGTTGCGGAAGTTCTCTCACTGATCCGGCGTATGAAGGATCAAGGTCTCTCGGTCATTCTGATCAGCCACCGCATGCCTGACGTATTCGAAGTATGCGACCGCGTTGTCGTGATGAGGCGAGGGCGGAAGGTCGCTGACAAGCTGATTGCACAGACAAATCCCGAGGAAGTCACCGGCCTGATCACCGGTGCAATCCATGCAGCTTGATAAAGCCCCGGAGCATTCAAATGTCCCTGCCAAACGCCCCCGACATGAATGTTGATCTTTTAAAGGCAAACAATCGGTCCATTCTGCATCGAATGCTGATGACACAGGAAATGTGGATCGCGATTGCTATCTTCCTTCTTGGCCTGGGGGTTTCAATGATTTCGGCCAAGTTCGCGACACCATCTAATCTTCTGAATGTGCTGCAAAACGCATGCTTCATCGGCATAATGGCACTCGGAATGACTCCTGTCCTGATCAGTGGTGGGATCGACATTTCGGTTGGTTCGATCCTCGGACTTTGCGGGGTCACTCTCGGCATCCTTCTTCATGCAGGTCTGCCACTCGGCGTCGGAATCGCCGGAACGCTTCTTCTCGGCGTGCTTTTCGGCGTCGTAAACGGATCCATCATCACTTTCGTGAAGCTTCCGCCCTTCATCGTCACCCTCGCTACGTTGTCGATGGGGCGAAGCTTGGCGCTCGTCGTCACCAACAACGAGGTGTTCTACGAGTTTGGCGCGTCGACAGATGCTATCCTTGCGCTCGGGGGAGGCTACACGTTCGGACTGCCGAATGTCGTCTATGCTCTCGTCGTCGGCGTGATCGTGCTGCACTTCCTGCTGACCATGACGAAATGGGGACGATATATCTTCGCGATCGGTGGCAACGAAAGCGCGGCCCGCCTCGCCGGCATCCCGGTTGATCTGATCAAGATCTCCGCCTACGCGTTCAGCGGTCTGATGGCCGCGGTCAGCGCGATCTTCCTGGTGGGCTGGCTCGGCGCGGTCACCAATGCGATCGGAACCGGATACGAACTCCAGGTGATCGCCTCGACCGTCATTGGCGGCGCGTCACTCGCCGGAGGGTTCGGCACCGCTCTTGGCGCAAGCATCGGCGCCGTGCTGGTGGAGGTGATCCGGAACTCCTTGCTCATCGCCGGCGTCAATCCCTTCTGGCAAGGAATGTTCGTGGGCGGTTTCATCCTCGCGGCAGTCATTCTTGAAAGAATCCGGTCCTTGCGCCGCTAGGACGGAAATTAGGAACAGCGAACCACGGAGGAGACCAAAATGTCGCTGTCTGAAACGCTGAAATACGCCGTATCGGTCGCGTGCGTCGCAACCTGCTTGGGAGCAACTGGCGCAAGTGCAGCAGAGCGCGAATTTGCGCTCGTCTTCAAGGTTCTCAACAATGCCTTCAGTCCGCCGATCGACGCCGGTTGCCAGGCAGCCGCCAAGGAACTCGGCGACGTCAAGTGCACGTACATCGGACCGACGGAATACGACGAAGCGAAGCAGGTTCAACTCGCGCAGGACATGATTACGCGGGGCGTCGACGGGCTTGGAATCTCCGCGGGCAATCCGAAAGCGATGGCTAGAATCCTCAAGATGGCGAACGACAAGGGCATCCCGGTCGTGACCTTCGATACGGACGTCCTCCCCGAGGACGCCAAGCTTCGCGCCACCTACATCGGCACCGACAACTATCAGTTCGGCGTCGAACTCGCAAAGAAGGTTCTCGATAACAAGAAGAGCGGCGGAACGGTGTGCATCCAGTCCGGCGCGCCGGCCTCTGAAAACCTCAAGGGCCGCGTCCAAGGCATCCGCGACACCCTGGCGGGCTCTTCAAAGGACAAGCCGATCGAAAGGCTTTCTGGCCAAAATGGTTGGACGGAACCGACGGGATGCCCAGTCTACAACAACGACGATATCGCGCTCGCCGCCCAGCAGGTTCGTGACGTCATGACCAACAATCCCGACCTGAGCGCCTTCGTCGCGGTGGGTGGATGGGCTCAGTATGCGCCTCAGGCCTACAAACAGGCCATGGAGCCGCTCAAGGAGCGGCTCGACAAGAAGGACCTTGTCGTTGTCTTCGGAGACAATTTCGGTCCGCAGCTTCCGCTGCTGGCTGCAGGTCTGAGCCACTACAACATCGGCCAGCGGCCCTACGACATGGGCTATCAGACGATCAAGGCATTGGACGATCTGACAAAAGGCAAGAAGATCGAGCCCTATATTCAGACCGGCACCGAGATCTGCACCCCCGAAGACGCCATGACGACATGTGGAAAGGTCGGAAAATAGTCGTCCCTAATCCGACCATCAGGCCGGCGCTTCCGCAAGCGCCGGTTCTACCCGAACCTGGCATGGACGTGAAATGACGCAGCCCTTCAAGATTTTCATCATGCCTCACCCGAGACGGGTTTCCGACGTTTTCAGCAACGAGGCTCTGGAAGGCCTCCGGTCCCTCGGCACGCTCGTCATACACGAGCGGGATGGACTGACGGATGACGACTTCGCCCTCCTGGCCATGGATGCGGATGTCATGATGGGTACGTTCGACATGCCGGTCGAACGGCTGTCGCGATGCGAGAGGCTCAGGGCGTTCATTAACAGCGAAGGCAACTTCCTTCCAAACATCGACTACGATTTCTGCTTCCGAAACGGCATCCGGGTGATGTCGGCAAGCCATGTGTTCGCCGAACCGGTGGCCGAGATCGGTCTGGCAATGGCGATCGACCTTGGTCGCGGCATAACGCGCTCGGATCGCTTGATGCGAAGCGGACAAGAAAGCTACGGGTTCGACGCGAACAGGCAGGCTCGACGTCTGTTCAGAGCCCCCGTCGGCCTCGTCGGATTCGGTGACCTAGCACGGGCCTTGCTCCCGCTTCTCAAGCCATTCGACGTCAAGATCAAAGCGTATGATCCCTGGGTCCCCGAGACCGTCATCAGGAAAACCGGATGCCAGCCGGCGTCGCTCGATGACCTGCTGGCGACCAGTGCCTTTGTTTTTGTTCTGGCGGGAGTCACCTCCGAGAACCAGCATTTTCTAAACCGAGAAAAGTTCGCGCTGATGAAGGCAGGGTCGATCCTTCTGCTTCTCAGCCGAGCAGCGGTCGTCGATTTCCCAGCGATGCTGGGGGCAGCCCGCAGCGGCCATATCCGAGTGGCGACGGACGTCTTCCCGGTGGAGCCTGTACCGCCGGGCGACGTCGTGCGCAGCGTCGACGGCATGATCCTGTCACCGCATCAGGCAGGCGCGCTCGAGGATGTCTTGAAGGAAATGGGCACCGCCATCGTCGCGGACATAGAGTTGATCGCAATGGGGCTGCCGCCTATCGTCTGCAAGATCGCACAGCCCGAGACGGCCTCGCGCGCACGCAGCATGTCGGTTTCGAAGAGCTGACCGCTCTCCGAACTACGGCAGCAACTCGTGCTCCGAGATCTCGACACGGGGGATGTCGAACGCGTTATGATGGGCAATGGTCGCCGCACCGCGCGTTCCGGGTTCAGGGAGGCTTGGCCAGCGGGGCAGCCTGGCTCTCTGGGTTCATCCTTCTTCTTGGACGGATTGAAGCCGGCGTACTCCTATATTTCTGGAACGCCGAATGCGAAAGATTGTGCGACAAACGAAAGCTACGCTCTCGTGGACAACTCACGGTTCTGAATGAGCGCAATCTAGACAAAGGGGCGGCGACCCCTGCAGGTGCGGGAGTTCCTACTACTCGAATATGACTAGCGAGCACGAGAACATGCAGGATTTCCATCTGTTGGCATTCGACATTGGCGGCACGAATGTAAGGGCGGTCGTAGTCAACGACGCTGGCGAGATCCTTTGGCGCGCGGTGGTTCCCGCAAGCAGCTTCGCCGAAGCCGACCCCGTCGAATTCATGGCCGATATCTTAGTCGAGGAGAATAGAACTCTCGATGGCGGCATCGACGGCGTCGTCGTTGGCATTCCGGGAATACTGGATCGAGCGCGCCGAAGCGTCCTGAAGGCGCCGCTCGTGCCATCGCTGGAGATCGAAGGCTTCGCGGACAAGCTGGAGGCACGGTGTGGCGTTCCGGTGATCCTGGATCACGATGCAACGCTGCAGACACGAGGCGAAGCCTTGAAGGGCGCCGCCCAGGGCAGGGAACTGGTGCTAGGAGTGTATTTTGGTACGGGGGTAGGTGCCTCGTTCCTAGACTCCGGCAGCCTGATGGGGGGGCCTTACCGCATGCAGCTTGGCCACGTGCCGCTGAGAGGAGAGGGGCGCTCGGGTGTGGGCGGCGGGATCGACTGCGTCGAAGCCTACGCATCAGGACTCGTGCTCCAATCCTTGGCGTCGAAGTACAACCAGCCAATTGCAGGAATCTTCAAGTCTGGCGACGCCGAACTGAAGCGCGAGCTACGCACTTTCGTGGCCGACCAAGCTTTGACAATGGCGATGGCCATCACCCTAACGGATCCGGAGGTGGTGGTCGTAGGCGGCGGGGTGGTCGAAATGGCCGGCTATCCGTTCGACGATCTCGTTAGCCAGTTGAACGAAAAGTTGTCGCCGGTGATCCGATCGCCGTCGCGGGCCATATCTCGTGCACAACTTGGGCCATCGGGCGCGACCTGGGGTGCGATTAGCCTTTTCCGCGCTCGGTGATAGTCGCCGGGTTCAGTCCCTCGGAGCGCGAAGGGCGGAACTCTACCAACGGCAAGACCTTCCCCATCCCCGCCAGAAGCGTCCGGATTTTCGCGGTCAGGAAACGCTCTCCCGGAGAATTCGTTGATGGCCTTCGCAGTCGCTCACAGCGAGCGGGATTGACAAGGACAGTATCCATGGTGGCGAACGTCGTCAACGCCAGGTTAGTGGCCGCTTCGGCAGCCGGCGCCTTCTGCAGGTCGGATCGGGCGGCGCGGCTGCCTGCGGAGTCGTCCTGATTGTCACAGGTGTCACCGGATGGGGCGGGTTGGCACGGCTGGCTGGAACGGACTGATCGTCGCCAACTCGATCGGGGCGGTGCACTGCAAGACTTTCCGAAACGGGTAGGGTCCGTGTCCGCACTTGTGGGAGCGCTGCACTACGGATGCGGTATCCTCGGCTCGGCCGCGGTCAGCGCATTCGCCGACGGCACCCCGCTGCCGCTGGCCGGTATAGTGGCCATTGCTGGGATCGGTGGTTTCAAGAGTCTCGCACGGCTGCCGCGCGCCAAGCGTTGACCGTCACTGGACTGACTGCTTGAACTTGGGCAATCCTACTGCATCGATATCGGGAGTTCATGAATGAGGCGCGAGGAACTGGTCGATCTCAATTCGTTCATGACGGTGGCGGAGGAGCAGAACTTCACTCGAGCGGACTGCGAGGCTAGGCACCTCGCAGTCCGCGCTCAGCCACGCGATCCGTCGTCTCGAGGCACGGCTAGACGTCCGTCTCCTTACGCGGACGACGCGAAACGTCGCACCGACGGAGGCGGGCGAGCGGCTGCTCGCCACGCTGCGGCCGGCATTGGACAGCGTAGGAAGCGAGCTGGCTTCGCTAACCGAACTAAGGGAGCGTCCGGCGGGAAATATCCGGTATTAGGTAGTAAGTGCCACCAGCCCCTCGGGACGTCGAGGAGTGGCCGGAATGCGCCCTCAAGTCGGACACTGAGCAGAGCACTGTGGTATCCCAGAAGCGGACATGCACAGATGTCGCCGAACTGCGGGTTTGCGCCATGAGTTGTCATCAGCAGACTGGCGGGCGCACTGTACCCCATGCCCCTCTTGCCGCGGTTTGCGTAGCCTAGGCATTTTTGAAGACGATCGTCGAGTCGCGACAGACCCCGACACCTCCCTCGGAGCGTGCGGTGGGCCGGAGACGACGATGGTATCATCAGTACCCCCTTATTTCCTTCAGTGCATCCTTGGCGTAGCTACCGACAGAACTCTCGCTCTCCATCACCACTAGCGCGGGAATCGCAGCCTTGGCCGCGGGCCCGATCTTTCTCAGCGACTGCACGGCCTCCTCACGGACCCCGACGTCTTCGAGCAGCATAATCAGGGCTGGCACGGCTTCTGCGGCCGCCGGTCCAAACCAACCCAAACGCTTTGCGGCGTTTCGCCGGTTAGCAGGATCGCCCCTGTTCAGCTGAGCTGTGAGGCTCGAAACGGTCACGTCCAGCGGCATTGCAGCAGCACGGACACCGTCGAGCAAACGCTCCCGCACCCCTTTGTATTCAGGTGCCCATCGAATGGGGAACTTATAGTCGCGTGCGAGGCCCTCGAGAGTGGCCTGGTCTGTTCCCGGCCGCCACATCAGAAGCCTGCGCCTTGCCTCGTCCCGGCGACCGAGGCCAACAAGTACGGATGCGAACGGCGGCATAAGTGCGGTTGCGTTCGGGTTCTTCTTGGCCCCCTTGTCGAAAACCTCAGCCGCCTGCTCCAGATCGTTTGCGGCAAATAGCGCAACGCCATGGGCAAGAACATAATGGCTTGGGAAGTTCGGATTGAGGCGAAGCGCTTTCTCGACATAATCCAGAGCCTCGCTTGGCTTACCTGAAGCCGTGAGGGCCCAAGCCATGGCGATTTGCGCTTCAGGATCGTTAGGATCGAGTTCGATCGCCCGGGCGGCTTCGCGGCGTGCATCTTCACCAAAACGCAGACGGTCCAGCGCTTGGGCCGTGTATCCGAGAGCCGTCGGGTATCTGATGGCTTTGTCCAGTTGCTGCTGACCTCGCCACACGACCTCCTTCGGAGGTGCTCCAAATCGCTGGTTCCAAACGTATTCATCGTCTCTGAAGAGAGCCTCTCCGTACCAGTCGTAGTCTTCGACCCTGAAGTAGACCAAAGCGAGCGTGGCGTAGGCGCGTCCGTACTCGGGATCGAGTTTAATTGCTCTTTTGAGCGGCGCGACAGCCGCTGCGTTGTCGTTGGCGTTGAAACGAAGATAGAGGCTCCAACCCTCGTCGAATGCCTCTTTCGCACGCAGGCTGTCCGTCCTGCCGCGGGCGATCTCCATTCTCTCATTTCCGGTCAGATTGACTTCCAGCGCCTCGACAATCTTGGTTACGAATGCGTCCTGAACACCGAAAACGTCGGCAACGTTGCCGTCAAAACGATCGGCCCACACATGGCCTCCGGTGAGCGCGTCAACCAGCTGGGCATTGACGCGGAGCCGGTCTCCCGCACGCTGATAGCTGCCCTCAAGAACATATCGCACACCCAGTTCTTCGGCGACCTGACTGGCCGTCACTGGCTTGCCCTGATATGCGAATGTCGAGTTTCGGGCGACGACGAAGAGACCGGAAATCTTCGACAGGTCGGTGATCAAGCTGTCTGTCATACCGTCGGCAAAATGTTGCTCCGCCGCTTCGCCGGACATGTTGGTGAATGGCATGACCGCAATGGACGGCTTGTCCGGCAATGGGAATTCCATCCGCGTCCTTGAGGCCAACTCGACATGTGGTGCACGGGAACTGCTCCAGAAAACCACGCTTCCGACTGCCAGCACCAGAGCTGCTGCGGCCGAGAGCCAGAGCCATGAGCGATAGGGCTTGCCCCGTGTCCATGCGGCCTCCGTTCGGGGATGATCGCCAAGGCGAATTCGATAGAGGCGAACGGGCTTTTCAATGTTCTTGACCTGCTGCTCACCCACGAAATCGAACGCGTAGTCCAGCTTTCTCTCGACGTGATCGTACGCCGTTCCCGAAATCAGAACGCCTCCCGGATCAGCCAATCCTTCGAGTCTTGCCGCGACATTCACGCCGTCGCCATAGATATCCTGTCCTTCGACGATAATGTCACCAAGATTGACACCGATGCGAAACTCGAGCCGTTTGTCAGCGGGTAGCTCCTCATTGCACTCGGCCATCGCTTGCTGGATTTCGACGGCGCACCTGACAGCGTCAACCACGCTGGGAAACTCGATAAGCGCGCCATCGCCCATGAGCTTGACCACCCGGCCATTGTGAGCGGAAATCTTCGGGTCGATGATGTTCTCGCGGGTGCTTCCAAGCCGCGCCAGGGTATCGGCCTCATCGATCTCCATGAGGCGGCTGTAACCGGCGAGGTCAGCGGCCAGTATCGCCGCAAGCTTCCGTTGCATGAGATGCTCCGGTGTAGAACGGCGTCTGTTGCAATTATAGGATAGTTAAGGTTCACATCCCAGTCTGCTGTTGGTTTGACAGTCGTCATTTGCTCTAGCCAGGTGGATGACAAAGTGAACGCGTCAACGATGCGACGATGGCGCGAACTAGACCTGGCGGGAGGGGCGACCGAGCTTCGCCTTTTCACCGATTGCAGACGGTCGACTAGCCGGAACGAACGGCCGGTTCGGGGCCGATTTCAGACCTTGGCATCGGGCGGCCATGTGTCCGCTTGTCGTGTTGCATTTCCTAGCAGCGGACGGTCGGCTGTCGGCCCCAAAAGTGGAAATTATTTCCGCTTTGCCCCCTCCAAGTCGCCAGCAGAGATCAGCTTTGAAACTTCCCGAAAGCAGACATTTCCGGCGATGACGCTGGAGGTCGCAGTTGCGCCAACTCATGACATTTGTGCTGGGTGCGGCGAAGGTCGCGATCGGCCCCACTGCAGATCTGACTAGTGAATACTCCATCGCCAGAAAGGCGGTGGCTTCGGGGTACGGCTTAAAGCCGGATGGGTCCGCCCGTGGGGGGGACGGGGCGCGAACTCACTTCACGTCAAAGCCGTCGTCTGGCTCGGGCGGAACCTGGTTCTTGATGTATTCGGCCCACATCTCGTTCGGTGGCATTGCCGCTGCTCACCACCCAATAGCCCCTACACCGGACGCGCCGCGATCCCAGCCGCCTAAGGCGTGGGGTTTCCCGAGCCCCTATCGGGGACTCTAAAGTAGCTTTACCATACTTCGTCCAACCCTTGATCCCCCGCGACCAGTCCCGAGCTTCCGCGGATTCCTGACGCGTGAAATCGACATGTGTGGTAAAATGCACCGAGCGCTTCGCCCAGGGAGGCCGCATGGGAAAGCAAACTTCGCGACTATTCGCTGAATAACGCGGCGCATGCTGGCATCCGATGCTTCAAGCTCGCCGACATAACGGATTTCTCCGGTCCGACCAGCTTCAGCAATCGAGATCGCATTCTTCAGCTTGGCAACATCGATTCCGACAAAAGCTTCTCTATATCTGCCACGGCTCGTCCTCCTGTGGTGAGGATCGGCTCGGCCTATCCGAGCAACCCTCGAAAGACCAGTGTAGGGCGAGCCACCTCAGCCAAAGAAGAAGGACATACGGACTTACTTATAGCCGGCTTGAATGACAGGATTATCATCACGATTCCCAAAGGGCGTTACGTTCCGGCGTTCGCGACTTGCGCGCGGCAGATGGACAGCGATCCGTTGCCAGTCCTTGGTCGCACCCGGCGCGTACATTATTCGATCGCAGCGGGCGCGGCCGCTATCTTTGCCGCGACGCCTTTGGCCATCCCTTTGGTGCACCAAGCCAACTATCCCGCAATAGCGTTGCCAATCCTGGCGGAAAGCCGCCCGAGCGTCATGGTGGAACGCTTCAAGATCTTCAGTCCAGATTACCGGTCCGAAGCGCTCTCTCAGGGCATCCCCGATGCGATCATCGAAAAGCTCGTCAGCTCCAAGGACATCGTCGTCTTTGTCGACACATTTCCCGGTACGAAGGAGGACATTTCGCCCAAGATTGAACGATCGATGGCAGCGGCTGACTAGCGATAGTGGCAAAACCCTCAATGACCGCGCGCCGCCAGGATGAGGTGGGTGCCATCGCTGGCGTTTAACAGCAAGACTGCCGCGCGGCCACTCCGATAACCGACCGGCCCAGCCAGCGTTCCAGTCCGCTACCGTACGGAGAAAAAAGATCGAATGATTGGGGCTCCAGCGGCGGCCTCCATGCATGGGAGTAGCGGGATATCGATCTTCCGGGCAGGCTCCAATGGTTCAACCAGTCAGGAGATCTGCCATGTTGGGGTGGGCGGCTCCCAACGGCATCGCGATGTGCCAGAGTGAGTTCGTTGAAAGCTCAATCGAGGGAGACCGTCCATGGAACAGATTATCCGAATTGGCATGGATACGTCAAAGAACGTTTTCCAATTGCATGGCGTGAATGCGGTCGAGCAACCAATCCTGCGCAAGAAGTTCTCGCGTAAGGAGATGGCGATATTCTTCGAGAAAACGGCGCCTACCACCATCGCACTCGAAGCGTGCGGCGGCACTCATCATTGGGCGAGGTTATTAGGTTCCTTGGGGCACGAAGTGAAGTTGATCGCGCCTCAGTTAGCGAAGCCCTATGTAAAACGCTGCAAGAACGACGCGGCGGACGCCGAGGCATTGTGTGAGGCGATGGGCCGACCCACCATGCGGTTCGTGCCGGTGAAGACCGCGGACCAGCAGGCGGCGTTGATGCTGGTCGGTTTGCGAGAGAGACTCATTCGCAATCGAACGCAGCTCGCCAATGGCCTCACCTTCGCTCGTCCGTGAGGCATGGCGAAGGCTACCGTGGCGGTGGCTCGACGCCTGGCAATCATCGTGCATCGGATGCGGGTCGACAACACCATCCGACCCGATCATGAAGCGGTCGCGCGCCGACTTGGAAGAGAAGCCAGACCCCTGGCGGGCACCCATCATCATCCGGGACGCCAAAGCCGTTACTCATCAACCATCACAACGACCAACGCCCCGCCTCGTAGGCGGAGAGGATATCCTTTGCTTGACAGACCAGCCCCAAAGGAGAAGCCCCGCCGTTTCAAACGGGGCGAGTTGGAGAGTGCGAGTATGCTGCTATAATGCAGCGGTGTCGCCGCGGTTCCACAATCGCACGAGCAGAGGACGAGGGGCCCGCCCCTACGGGAAGCGAGCCCCCGGCCGCACTTGGTTCGCCTAGAAGGCAATGCGGCATCGAATCTGTCCTGAGTCCATGCACGACCGACTCCAGTAGTCAGATTGCCCAATAAATCTTCACGGCAAGACTTAGTCTGACCACCCCTTTAGGTGAAGGCGTCGAACAGCGCCGCCAAACAGCGCCTCGGAATGAGGCGCCTTCAAAGAGCGGTTGCAACCCGCTGCACCTGGATGATGCGTCTGGTACATGCTTCTTTGACGGCCGCCCGGTATACTGTAGCGCGCTGGAGAAGATGACCACAGGTCCTACGCGAGGTAGATACGACCAGGGCTCGTCCAAACGTGTCAGAAATGGCGAGCCCTTTCGCATACCACGGCGTTGGTTGGAGAGCGGCTGCCGCGGCTAGGTGCTGTGCTTGGCGGCTACAGCGCTTTAAAATAAAGCTCCGGCGGGAAAATAAAGCTCCGGCGGGCCTGCGCGTCAATCATCAATTAGGATTAGGATCGAAGGGCCCGCTCCTACGGAAAAGCGAGCCCTTGCCGCGCCTCTGAGCCCCCCATTCAGCGCGGGATAGACCACGTGGCACCCGGATTGGGGTATCATCCGGTTGAACAGGAGGAACTGCTACGCAGCCCAAGCGTGTCAAACAAGGCTAGCCAGGAAGGTTCCAAAAAAATGGCCCGCCGAAGCGGACCAAGTCGGGAAATGGTGGCCGCGCGGCACCAGGACGAAGTGTCGGTCATCCCTGGCGCCTGAGGAAAGGTAGACTACCGCCGCGCGGCCACCTGTTTAACCAATTGACTCTATCTGAGTTCCGGTCCGCTAGCGTACGAAAAAAGATTTAGCTGGCTGGTGGAGAGTGCGGGGTCAGGTTGCCAGCATTGCCGCCTGGTTGCCTGGCGGGGTGACGCCGCGCAATCCGGCGAATCAATGCCGGAACGAACACTGCGTTTCAGGTTGCTAGCGTACGATCAAAAGAGAAGCCCCGCCGAAGCGGGGCAGTGAGACGAAGAAAGGACCGCGCGACTTTCCAGTAAGGGCAAGGGAGGGTCATCAACGAACCACGCCACGCGTTCCCGATACCAAACGATCCGTGTGGCGCTATGTTCCAATCCGTAGCGTAGGCATGGAAGGTGTTGTGCGCTTTCGTACGTTGGGCCGCCCCGTTTGCCATAGGAGGCCCAAGGGCATACACTGAGTTATCGGTCTCAATGATCACGGGTGCGGACCGCTTGGGAGATAATCTGCTCTTGCCCATAAGGGAGGAGCAACGATGCCCGACCGGAACAGCACGTCGAATACCCTTATCGCAGCGATGGATGAAGAAACGGCCTGGGCCGTTCTGGACGCATCCGAGCGTGTCGATCTCAACCTCCATCAGCAATTGCAGGTCGCCAATAGTCCGATTGATTACGTCTATTTCCCAGAATCAGGCGTAACCTCGCTGGTTGCCCGCGCGCCCGGCGGCTTGGAGATCGAAACCGGACTTGTCGGAAAGGAAGGAATGGTCGGAATGACCGTGCTCTCGGGGATCGACCAGTCGCCGCACGAAGCCTTCATCCAGGTTGCGTCAACTGCTCGGCGCGTGCCAGCCGCCCAGATGCAGTCCCTGATCGCGGCGAGGCCGGCGCTTCAGCATCTCCTCGTCCGGTATCTACAGACCGTGCATCTGCAGATCGCCGGCACGGCGCTTGCCAATGGCAGGTCGACGATCGTTCAGCGGCTGGCGCGCTGGCTGCTGATGTGTCAGGACCGGGTCGGAAGTCCGAAATTGCCGCTGACCCACGAGTTTTTGTCGTTGATGCTGGGCGCTCGCAGGGCCGGGGTCACAACCGCGCTGCACATCCTCGAAGGTGAGGGCCTGATCCGTGCTACGCGAGGCCTCTGCACCATCAAAGACCGAGCCGGCCTTAAAGCGCGTGCTGGCGGAATTTACGGCGGACCTGAAGCGGAATACCGGCGTTTGATCGGCGTCAGTGGGCAGGATGATTCTGCAATCAGGCCTGACAGCGCGGCGGACCTTGGTTAGCAAACGGCAAGATCGGTTCGGCCTAGCTTCAATCTGGTAAGGTGAGCCTGAAGGGAAAGACGAAGACGATGTCCCCGTTTTCATCAACGACTTCGAAGCGCTTTTCGTCGAGTTGGTGACCCTGAACGACTAGCTCCGCGACTATTTCGCGGGCAGCTTGGAGCGCCTCTTCCTGGACGGCGCCGATGTTCGGCAAATCGACACCTTCGAGGTCCTCGACTATCTGATCGCCTTCCCGAATATGAAAGTAATACCTCGGCATTGACGGACGAACTCCGCTATCCGATGCGCCAACAGTTGAAGCGTTGCATTGTTCCCGTCCGGGGTCATGCGGTTATTCAGAAAGCGTTGCACAGCGCCGCCAAGCTACAGATGACGCCGGCAATCGCACCCAGCATGGCCAGACCCATCACTGGCCAGATCACAGGCCCGCGCGGCCCTCCCTGATCTTCGGGCATCATTGGCCGCACCAGTCGTTTCTATGCCCCGGCCGCCACCCTGACGTCAGTTCGGAACTGCCCTGGAAACGATCTTCCCGGATAACAGTTTTTATGGGCACCGGAGGACGAATATGGCCAAGAACAACATCCCGAAAATGCTCGGCGGCTACAAAATTCCGCGATCTGTCCGTAAGTCGCCTATGATCAAGGCTTTGCTTGCGAGCGATATCGGTCGCAACGTTCTTGCGAACGCCATTACTGCCGGGGCCGCCGCTGCGGCTGCCGTGCTCATTGGCGACCGCGAGGAAATCGCGGATGCGGCAACGACTGGAACTCGCAAAGGCGCGCGCGCTATGGGGATCGCCGGCGAGGCCATTGCTCGTGCGACTGAGGCGGCAGTATCATCTGTCAAAGATAGCGCGCGTGATGCTTTGCCAAAGAAGATGCGGCCAAAACAGAAGAAGCGCAAGGAAGCGAAGGACCGCCCTCTCCAAGCCGGCGCGGCTCATTAGTACCCTTGATATCCGCGGCGCCGGCCGAACAACTCCAGTCAATTCCGATCCCCAAGGAAGGCGCTTGGATCGAGAGGATGATTAGCCGCAATGGGCAAGGCAGCCGGCAGATTGGTGCGCAGACACCCGTTTGTCGCCGCCGAGGTTCTGGCCTCCGGAGCAAGGGAAGGTGGAAAGGTTACATTCAGGGAGTTGCGTAATCTTCTGCAACGAAGGCGTGCTCGAGCTATGCATTCTGGCATTCGACGGATGCCGATCGCAAGCGTAACGGATAGCTTTTCGCTTAGCGCGGTTTATGGAATCGAGAGTTTGAGCGCCGCGATCAATCGCACCAGTTATTCCTATGCCCCCGGCCGCCACTCTCGAGCAAAGCCTTCCCACAACAGCGTCTTGCCGATTTCTTCACCATTCGCTCGGTAGATCTTCACCAGCGGCCGGCCCCACTCACTGCACCGGATGCCGTTCGCGTCCTCATGGTCGCAGTAGGGAACCGTAAAGTTAACATTCCAACGCCAAGAACGTGCGACCTTATCTGCGATCAGACGGCTTGACGGCGAGCGATTTCGTGCCAGGTTTGCATGGCGGCACCTCGAAGTTCTCGATGGTGTGCTGAAGTAATATCGTGTCGGGGAATGTGGAAAAGGTTGGTGATTGGATCGTGGATTGAGACGAAACGCTGAAGCTGCCGCGGTGACTTGAAGCGCTTCATGATCCTCTCTCGCCGTGGGATAGGCTGATGGGAGTTTTGGGCTCCCTTGTTCAAGCCTTTGTGGGATCGATGTTCGATTGCCTGGCATTATTTCGCGGAAAATGGTCACCCCCGTCGCTTTACGAGCCTGATGTGTGGACCGGCATGGCGTCATGCCAATGTCTTCCGGGCATTGAGGTGGAGCCGAGCGAAAACCCGTCGAGCCTCGGAGCGAGAGTATTCGCGCTGCATTAGTACGCCGGATATCTCTTCATGAGCGACACGCCACAGAAGAACCGCCGCGGCAAACGGGAATCTTTGAACGCGCTCTGGAATTGCTGGAGACCGATCCAGCTGACGACTTGGCATTACGGCACTTGCGCAAGACCTCATAGAACAGCAGCCCCGCAAAAGCGAAAACTCTCAACAGGTCAAGGAGTGTTTCGATACGTCGTCCGGACGAGAACATTAGCGACACCTAATTGGCAAGGTTTAGGATCGCGTGGCGTGGTTCGCTGATGACCCTTCCTCGCCCTTACTGGAAAGTCGCGCGATCCCTTCGTCGTCAAACTGCCCCGCTTTGGTGGGGCTTCTTTTTGATCGTACGGTATCGAACTGGAACGCTGCCTTCGCGCTGATCGTTATTGGTGTGGCCGCGCGGCAGCCGTCCTGTTAAAGGCCAGCGATGACCGACACTTCGTCTTGGCACCGCGCGGTCACCATTCCCCGTTACCCGCTGTCCGGTTTGGCGTCCGTTACTCTTGAGTTAGGCCTTTTGCTTGTGCCTGTGCTCGGTGAAACGAGTTGCTTAAAGTACATACCCTTGACGGCAAAGAAACATTTGTCAAAATACTTCTGGAATTCGGCTAGGCTGGACAACTGGGCCGGGTTCTACGCTGGGGGTTCGGCGGAATCCTTCTAGGCGGCTAGGTCTTTCCTAGGGACGAGCCCTTCTTGTTCTTGCCTAATCCCAATTGATTATTGACGAGCAGGCTCGCCAGCGCTTTAGTTTTAGATGCTGAAGCCACCAAAGCACAGCGCCGTGACGGCCACGTTACCCAATATCCGAGGTCATCATTAGACCCAGGGGCTCGCCCATCCGCGACCCTTTGGACGAGCCCCTTGGTCGTGTCGCCTTCTGAGCCGCTGTCGGCGCTGTTCGCATTTTTCCTATTAAGGCTTGCCATGGGAAGACCATCTGGCAATGTGCATTCGGAATTGGTCTGCTGCTTTGAACCGAGTCCACGCCGCTGCAGGGTCTCAGGAGAATTTGAGGGTGCGGCCGGGTCGCTCTCTGGTGGGCGGGCCTTGCTGGCCTCTAATCCTCATTGATTATTGACGAACGGACGCAGCCGGCGTTTTAGTTTTGAAAGCTGGAGCCTCCTAAGCACAGCATGCGACGCTACGGCAGTCGTCCCGGTACCCCAACAGCTTGTGCCCTGGTATGTGACCAGGGATTGCCATCCGCAGCATAGACGATCCCTGGTCCTCCGGTCACCTCGCGATCCGATATAGGGAGGGCCATGAGAGACCCGGGAAACCTTTCGAAGGATCCGGGCGGGCCAGCTTGGCTCTTATGGCTACTGCTGACTTCCGGCGCGGTCGGAATGGTCCTGAGCATCGTTATCGACCTTGCGAGCCTTTTCGGCCTATTCGACTGAACGTCAGCCAATCTTGAGGGAACATCCGGCGCTCCGCGGCGTTGTGGGCCACGTACTCCACTTCTCCATTTCGCCCCGGCCCACTCCGGGGCATTTTTTTGTGGTCTGTTTGTCCCTAGAAGGCCGCTGACGCTCGATGCCGTCGTGAGTTCTTTTTGCCGAGGTTTCCGGAATACTAGTACGCCTTTTTAGCTAATTTCTCTTCGCCGCAGCCTTTGGCATATCAAGAGTGCTGCAGGGGTTTTGGAGAAGGCACCATGCGGCCCGACACGACAGGGATCGCTTTCCAACCAAAGCGATCCCTGTCGCCCGTCGGCTATCGCCGCACGATCGGCGTTCTCCAAAGGATCTTGTTCGTTCGCTCCTGCGCGCCATCGAGCTTGCTGCTCAACACCTCCACCGGGGTCGCGACCTTATTGATGCTCTCTATCGCCGTATCCAGCTTGCCGCCGAACGATTGCACTACACGATCGACGCGTGCGTTTGTCGCCTCAAGGCCTTTCTTGTTTTCTGCGGTCGCCTCTCGCGCCCTCGTCGGCTTGGCGCCCAGATCTTCGAGAAGCTGCCAACCCGATACCGCCCGACGTCCACGGGGGAGGAGGTTCTCGAACTCGCCGAAGATATGGAGACGACGTCGCACAAGCTGGAGACCCGGATCTTCGGCCGCGATCAGGGGTGAGGGGACTTCTGAGGGTGACACTGGCTCCGACTCTGGCGACGCGGCTGCTCATGCCTGATCTCGCGGAGTTCGCGCGCCAGCATCCTGAGATCGAGATGGATGTCCTATCGTCCAGAGGTGGCTCGGTTTGTCTGAAAAGTTCCGGACGTTTCGCTAAGTGGATTTCCGCCTCGATTATGCCTTGAAAGCCGGGCTATGGTTCCGGCGCGGTCGTCTCGCGATGGTATCTCCTGTTCCTGGCATCTAAGCCGAAGTCAGGCAGATATTCCACTTATCCCGGCTGTACCAATTTCCCGAGCCACCTCTTCCGGCGAACTCGCAAACCTCACGAACCGCGAGGCCGACGTCGCCATCCGGGTGGTGTACGACCGCAAGACCCTCCCGCTCAACCTTCATGCGCTCAAAGCGCCCGATGTGCACGGCGGCGTCTACATGTCGCGCGATCTGTTGGCATCGTGGACGAACGATCTTTCCACATCGGTCCGCTGGATCGTCATAAGCGCCCACGGAGTGCCTGCCTGGGCGACGAATTCGCAACCCTGTCCGTGATCGGTCGCGATGAAGATGCGGCCGTCGTGGTGAATAGCCTGCATCGTCGCTTTGCCGAGATCTTGAGTCGAAGTGGTTATGCGGTCACTTGTAGCATGGGGCGATGATCGTTCCAGCCAATGTCGAGGTTGGCCGCGGCGAGCTTCTTCGCGAGGCAGATCGACTGATGTATCCGGCCTCCCCGGCTCGGAGCGAGGAGCAGTTCCGCCTTCTCGTCCAGGGCGTTACTGACTACGCGATTTACCTGATTGACCTGGAAGCAATGTCGCCAGCTGGAACGCGGGAGCTCAGCGCATCAAGGGCTACGCACCCGAGGAGATTATCGGACAGCGTTTTGCGCGCTTCTATACCGAAGAAGATAGGGCGGCGGGTTTGCCAGAGACCGCGTTGAAAACCGCTGCGTCCGAGGGACGTTTCGAACGAGAGGGCTGGCGTGTCCGCAAGGACGGCAACCGTTTCTGGGGCAAACGTCATCATCGACGCATTCATTCGGATGATGGAACGATCATTGGGTTTGCAAAGATAACCCGCGACATTACCGAAAAGCGCCAGGCGCAGGAGGCTTTGGAGCGAGCACAGCAAGAGCTTTTCCAGGCGCAGAAAATGGAGGCTGTAGGCCAGCTTACAGGTGGCATCGCGCACGACTTCAACAACCTTCTGACGGCCATACTTGGCAGCTTGCAGATTGCACGCAAGAAGGCGGCGTCACTTCCCGAAGTGGTTAACCTCGTCGATAATGCAATCCTTGGCGCGAAGCGTGGCGCGTCGCTGACGCAGCGACTGCTGGCGTTCTCGCGAAAGCAGGATCTCAAGCTGGAGCCTGTTCGTGTGCCGGTCCTCGTTTCGGAAATGGCCGATCTTCTGCAACGCTCAATCGGTCCGGAAGTCGAGATCGGTACGACATTTCCACTGAACCTGCCGCTTGTAATGTCGGATCCCAACCAGCTTGAGAACGCCCTTCTCAACCTGGTCGTCAATGCCAGAGACGCCATGCCGAACGGCGGCGCGATAACGATCTCCGCAAAAAAGCAGGTGGTCGGCGAGCGTCAGATAAAGGACCTGCGCGCCGGCGAGTACGTTTGCGTCTCGGTTAAGGACGAGGGCGTTGGAATGGACGCCGATACGCTGGGGAAGGCGACGACTTCCTCACCACCAAAGGGGTCGGCAAGGGTACGGGCTTGGGACTTCCGATGGTTCAAGGGCTGATGGCCCAGTCGGGTAGGGGACTGATCCGTCAAGTCAGAGCTTGGAAGCGGTACGACGGCAGGAGGTTGCGCCGTCCAGGCCGCTAACCGTGCTTGTTGTCGACGATGATAGCCTCGTTTTGATGAACACCGTGCTCATGCTGGAGGATCTTGGCCATTGCGCGGTTGAAGCACAATCGGGCGAGGACGCGCTCAACCTGCTGGCGGACGGTCCATTGCCTGACATCGTTCTCACTGATCAAGCGATGCCTTACATGACTGGTGCAGATCTCGAAAAAAAGATCACGGAGCGCTATCCGGGCTTGAAAGCTGTTCTCGCGACAGGTTACGCCGAACTTCCGGATGGAGTGAGTGCCGACCTTCCGAGGCTGTCGAAACCGTTCACACAGAGCCAGCTCAACGAGATACTAGCTGCTCATGAGAACTGCTAGGGTTTATTTCGAAAGCGTTTCGAGGTCGCTCGCAAGCTCATTGCACCGGATGGCTCGGCCGGTCTGGACACGCCCGCTGTAGTTACGGCCCGCCCTCCCTGACCGCGCGCTCCAGCTGTTGCGCATGTCGACGATTGTAGGCATGTCACCTCGGTGAGGGTGTGATGTTGCGAGTTGCGCTTGTGGCCAGCCAATGCTTTTTCTTGCGCCATGCTACGCGGAAAAGCGGGGACCGGCATTAATAGACACTGCGATCGACGCGCTGATTGCTATCGACGATACGGCACGCGGTACAATCGAGCAGGCCGAAGAAAAAATCGCAGCGTGAGTCCGGTACGGCGTGTCCTCATTCCGGGATTACATTGAAGGGGTTTTTCTCCATCGGCCGCCTTCTGATGCCGTTTTGCTTGGAGGCGCCGCCGAGCCGCGGACGTGTTCTACTCGCGCGTATCGTCGGGACTGCCTCGAAACCTATCGCCAACGCGGCTCCCGCGGAGCATTGTGGAGAAGCTCGCACGCTGTCGCAAAGGGGCCAAATAGCTGAAGCAGGCGGGTTTCTTCTTCGTGGGACAGTCGATGTCGCTCTGCAAATTCCCTGACCGACCAAACTTTCATTGCGGCTCCTTCGTCGATCTCCGTCGGCTCAACGCGCTCCATGGTCTTCTCCTTTGTCTTACACCGATACTGAAGAAGGGCGATAAGTTAGAGTATGATTAGAGTTACGCCTCAATCTGAAGGTTAGCATGACGGGCGGCAGCGATTAGGGCCAAGCGCGCGTAAGCCTGCGAACGCTTTCCTTCCATGGCCGAAGCGCATGCCTTCAGCGCGCGTAGAAAGGGACCGCCTGTGAGGACAGGCCACCTGTCCGCTAGGATCCACGCTGCTTCACGTGCGCTCTTTATAACGATTTTGGCCGAACCGATGGCCACAATAACTGGTCTGTTCCACACTTTATCGTCGTTCATGTGCATGCACCTCGCCGGCGCATAAACGCGGGTGCCAGACTTTAGTTCCGCGCAACATCATACAACCTCGATCTCCTGGCGCGGGCCTCCTCTGCGCCGGGTGATCGGCGGCTGCTCCCCTCTGGGTCGAGCTACCGCTATCGCTTCGAAATGCTGCAGCGCAAGGCATTTTTCGTCTTGAATACCCACGTCCACTTTCGTAATTTTGGGCCATCAGACGGCGCAAATAACGGAGGTGGAGTATGGCTCCTTCATTTTTTGATCGTGCGGTCTATTTGCGTGGCGGGACCTTTGTCACCGAAATCACGTGCCTCGAAGAGGTCTTTGACTTTCTTGACGATTGGCCGGAGGAGCGCCACGATTTGGCGTATGACACCCTCCATAGAGCCTGCCGCAAAGCGGCGAACGGCTCGTTCCCGCTGGGGGCTGTTCGCGACAACTTCGAGCGGTTCGCAAGGAGGGCAGGCATCCTTGCCGAGATCGAGGAGGTTCCGAACTTCCTTGCCCTTGATCGCGATCGCAACGTGGGAAACGCGTAACAAGATTTATCGCGGCGACAGGCGATCATGCGGCAGGTTGAGCTTTAAGCTCCCAGCCGTATTATTTTCGTACGTACATCTGGAAACCAGTTAGCTGAGTCACGACGTTGATGGTAGCGCTTCGCGTTTCCGAACGGCCGGTGCATAGGTCGGATACCGGATCTGGAGCTAACGTAGCGCCGGCCTCGTTCCGGCTGACGGTGATGCCCGCGGTGGGTTGAGCTGGCAACGCTGGCTCACCGCTGCGCTTGCTATTTCAGGCGGTTGGCTGTTTTATCGCACGCGTCCCGATCCGACCCATGCCGCATAAAGATGCGCGGCGCACTTCGGCTGAGATCCCGTGCTTTCGAGCGAAATAACTCACTTCGTATACCTCGCCTGCTGCTATCCGGCTGCGTCCTGTTTCCCCTTCTTTGTCTTGTCGTCCTACATTCGGATCTCCGTTGCTACAGATGCAGAATGCACAATAGAGGCTAGGAGTTCCCTTCCTTTAGGGGAGGGAGTCCGCCCCACCGCATGTGCGGTCGTGGGTTCGCCCCCCCTGCCGCGACGCTTTATCTGCGGCTTAGCCGATGAAACCGAACAGCCTCGCCAAGCTCCCGATCACTCCGGCGCTCGCACCCAGCATGGCGAGCGCCATCGCCGGCCAGATCCACCAGTCCGGCCGCGCGGCTCTCCCTGATCTTCTGGTCTTATTCTCCGAACCACTCGTTTCGATGCCCCGGCCGCCACTCTCGAGCGAAGCCCTCCCTGAGCATCTTCTTGCCGATTTCTTCATCGTTCGCTCGATAGATATTCACCAGCGGCCGGTGTGACGGCGTCTTGTCGACGACGCCGCTCCACTCAACCCGCAAGCCCTTTTCAGTCAAAAACTCTTTCAGCCTTCCCTTGGCGATTAACGCCAGCTTCCGTTCCTTGATACATTTCGCGTGCGATCCTATCTCCGGCGATGCCCACGACGGACGGAACACCTCGTATGGCCTTCGATGATCATTTATCCCCCATTGGCATAATGGCCGAATAGCAGCTTCCCCGCCTTCTTTCCAAAGGAGCTGCATTTCAGGCGCGCCTCTATATCATCGATCAGCGCGTGTCGTTTCCCATATGGCAGAGCCCGCCTGCCAAATGGCCGCTGCTCTCCACAGGCCGAGCATTTCGCGACGATGTCCACGTGATGCGGGCAGACGTGGATATAGCCTGGTGTCCAATCCGGTATCGGCACAAACCGGCGCATGCGTCATCCTTTCCTCTTCCGAGGTCAAATGCCCTGAATTGGTGAAAGGCGGCCGCCACGTGGATAATTTCAGATCAGTGTCGGTTCGGGATCGGGGTCGATCTCTTCGATGATATGGGTGTGTCGTTCTTCGGAGATCCGACCTTCCGGTCGATCGGCCACATCGTCATCAGTTCGGAGGAGAACGGCTTCATCAGGTCGTTCGGATCAGGCTCCGGAGATAGCCAGCGGCCATAGTCTTCCGGGTGGAGAATGACCGGCATGCGGTCGTGGATCGCGGCCATCATCTCGTTCGCCGGGCAGGTGACAATGGCGAACGCGCGAATTTCAATCCCAGCCTGATCTCGGAATGTTTCCCAGACGCCGGCCAGCGCAAACAGCCTTCCCGACTTCATGGCGATGGCGTAGGGCTGCTTGTTCTTGCCAGTGCCGAAGATGTCCTTCCATTCGAAGAAGCAATAGGCACAAAGGCAGCGGCGCGCGCGATAGGCTGCCTTGAACATGCCGTTTGTGGTGATGCTTTCGCAGCGCGCGTTGATCGGTGGCCTTCCGCCCGGTGGCATCCACCTCGGGATCAATCCCCATCGTGCGCTGACGAAGATTGTGCCCTTCGTGACGGGCTCGCGCACCAGGTCTTTGATGATGATTGGGTACTCGAGGGAAAGGGCACCATTGTAGCGGGGAAATTGATTGGAGAGGCCGAGCGCGCCCTTCCGATCTGCGAACGCAAAGGCGTCCATCATGCT
Source organism: Rhizobium sp. SVR5-9E (assembly GCF_056755095.1). NCBI lineage: Bacteria > Pseudomonadati > Pseudomonadota > Alphaproteobacteria > Hyphomicrobiales > Rhizobiaceae > Rhizobium > Rhizobium sp. SVR5-9E. The sequence continues at coordinate 24,547 of NZ_JBNDHS010000078.1, forward strand.
CTCAAGATGGTCTTGATGAAAATGCGTCCGCACATGCCAGAGCTCGCTCCCCCTGATTTCGAGAGCGTAACTAAATACGCCCGTTCGATGTTCCGCAATGAGGACACCGTTTAGCGGTCATACCTAGGCGACTAGCCACGAACCATGCCGCGGCTAATCGCGCTTACCGTCAAGGCGAGCTGAAGCCTGAGGTGACGGATGTCGGCCAGCAGCGTTGCTATCGTTGCCTTGGCATCGTCGTCATGAAAGGCGAGGGCGGCTTCAACCTCATAGTCGATGTCTTCCTTTGTGGCCGGATGCATCAGAGAACGAACCCTTCGGCTCTTGCCGTGTCAAGAACCAATTGGATCGCGCTATCGGGGCTCTCGTCGTAGGCAAACCAAGCAGGTTTGCCCGATGCATCCTCTCCGTTGATGATCGATCGGAAGACGCCGCAAGCAACCCCGCGGTTGCAATCCACGGCGACCTCCAACTGACCCATTGGCGCGCCGGAACCCATATCGTAGGCTCCGGCTACGAAGAGGTGCATCTGCTCGATATCGGCGCCTACCTCCAGCGCAGCAATCAGACGCGGGTGCGCGTCAGTGATAGTGGCTTCGTAAGGCGGTGTCCAATAGGTGCCTTGCTCCAATTCCTCTTCCTTCGGCTGCCGGGGCATAACCGTTCTCCTTTTTCTGAATTGTCAAGCAGGCGGCCGTGGCCGTTTGTTCTTATTATGTTCTCACCGTAGAGAGGGTCAAGACATCTTCTTGAGAAGGTCGAGAAGGATGGCCGTCTCGTCGTTGGCGGCAAGCGCCAGCATGCAATTGTCCGCCAATTCTCCTATTGCTGCGACCGCCTCTCGCTCATGCCAGCCTGCGGCGACTGCGGCAGCAATCAGATCGCGGAAAGCGAACTGCAAGGCATCTTGGCAGCGGATGTGCCTATCGGGATCGTCGTCTGTAACGAACGGCCTTGAGATATCGCTCATATATCGATGATGGCTGATTCCTACTGATTAGCAAGGTATTCCTGATACAGTGCTGGAATGTCCAAGCTGCCGAAGTCAAAGCCCCTTCTGCAGACTGAGAAGCCGGTTCGATCCCGGCCCGCAAGCCTCGCGATCGGGCACAGCCCGATCTCCCCCTTGATGCAATGCCGGCGCGCATAGAGCCCTGCCTTGCGCTGCTGAAGCCCAAAGTACCGAAGGGACCGGATTGGGTCTACGAAATCAATGGGATGGATACCGCCTGGCTGTGCACATCGAGCCCAAGGGCGCGAGGATCATCACCCGCGGCGGCCATGATTGGACGCATCGCTTTCCCCGCATCGAGGAGGCTGTCAAGCAGCTCGGCGTGAATACGGCGATCCTCGAGGGCGAGGCAGTCGTCTTCGATGATCGGGGCCGGTCAGACTTCCGCTGTTGCAGCAATCGCTCGGCGGCCGGGAGGCAAGCAGAATTTCTTTGATGCGATGTTTGTCGCCTTCGACCTTCTTCTCTATTTCGACGGGCACGATCTCACCGGCATGGACTTGATGGCTCGGCGGCATTTGTTGGACGGGCTGATCACCGATCGTGATGGTGTCATCCGGCTCTCCGAAGACATCGATGCAGATGGCGACAGGCTGCTTGCCCTTGCTTGTCCGCACGGCTTCGAATGCAGGAGAGAATGGAGTCCTGATCCGACGATGTCCAATTCGCCGCGAGTATCGGTTCAATTACCGTCGGGATGTACGTTCGGCGCCGCGCATTTGCTGTGGATACTCCCACGATCGCCGTCGCGTAGCTTTTCAGCGCACCTTTGTTAAATGGACAGTCTTGTGTGCCTATGTGTGATTTCAGCTCCTCCCTAGCTCGGCCGTAGATTTGCTTCGGTCCCGAGGTCTCCTGCAACGCACCATACGCTGCTGCGCCCTCACAGGATTAACGACCGGGCATAACGCTCGATGAGCGCACGAAGCTGTCGCTAGACCGCTGTTTCTAATCTCGAGATGCAACTAACTTTTTGTCGCGATAAACCAGCGCGCCGCCCAAATTGTCGGATCCAGTGTCGCGCGGGCGAATGTCGGCTGACAGTGACAGCTCTGCAGAGCAGCTTCAGCCAAGTTAAGGTTGTCAGCAATTTTCGGAAAATACGAACCTGTTTGAATTCCATGCTTTCTAAGCGCAGCCGCCCGCTTTCGCCGCGGCCCGACCCGGGGTTATCGCAGCTTTAAATGCGCCGCGGATCGAGGTCACGGCGGCCACGGCGAGACCGACTTCGTAGCCACACTCGAAAGACGCGACACCAGCGGCCAGTGCCACGCCGGCAAGCTGCGCAATCCGGCTCGCCGCATTGTTGATGCCCGAGGCAAGCCCTTCGTCCGTCTGGTCAACGCTCGACAGGACGGACGCGATGAGCGGCGCCGCGAGCACGAATGACAGGCTAAGATCGAAATGGTCGGACATCAATTCGACGTTCATCAGCATACCGGGCATCTCAAGAAATGGGCAATATGTGGACTCATGCGGACATACCGGTCGCTTCGAGATGGCTGTGACTCTCGGTTTGGAGAGGCGATCCCGTATGAAGAGACCAGTCGCGCAACCGCGCAACCTTTACGAAGGCGTCAAGCGCTGGTGAGTAGCGTCGGCCCTGCACCGCAAGAAGCCGGACCTCTCGCCATACCGGATCCCCCTCGATCGGAAGCGCCTTTAGGGAGGGTAATCGGGGCATATGCTCGGGAGCGAGGACTATTCCAAACCCCGCCTCTGCCAAATGCTGCAGGTGCAAGTCGTGGCAGCTGCGATGGTTGGGATGCGGCGGCGGCGGCGCGTCGGCAAAGCAGAGACGGCGAAATTTCGGAGCCACGTCACAATAGGTGCGCTCAAGGATAATGGCTTCGCGAAGCGCTTCGATTCCGATCGCCGGAAGATCGGCAAGTTCATGCGACGAAGCGAGAACGGCGACATAGCGCTCCTCGAACAGCGCCCAATCGTCGATTCTTTCTGGTCTCTCGTCGAGATCACCAACCAAGGCGACATTTACTTCGCCCTCTAATAGGAGCTCAACAAGGCGGCTTGGCTGCTCTTCTCGAAGCTCGACATGGAGGCCGGGGACGAATTTGCGGATCTCAGCGATGGGCTCGAGAACGAGCGAAGCGGAAATGGATGGGGCGAGACCGATCGTTAATGGAGCTACTTCCTTCTGCTGAAACTCACGCGCTCGGCGTCGAACCGCCTCAGTCGATGCAAGTGCGCGCTCAAGCATGGGCAGCACCGCCTTGCCCAAGTCAGTGAGGTGGGTAAGTTGACGCTCTCGGTAGATGAGCTCGCCCCCAAGTTCCTGCTCCAGCTTTTGCACGCCCTTGGTCAGTGCCGGTTGCGTGACGTTACACATCTCCGCAGCACGCGTGAAGTTGCGCGTGCTTGCGACAGCTAGAAAGTACCGTACCTGGTGGAGCTCCATTGGTGTTCACCGTCAACTGTTTCGGTCACTACTGAGCCCCTGCGATGGCAATGCAGCATCACGCTGGGGGCGCGGGGGGGGCGCTATATCCGAAAGCTACGTTGCCACCGGTGCCGTCGCGATGAAACCCGCGTCGGGCGTCCCTGGACGGGCGGACACGCTTTGTGGAATCCAAAGCGGGCCCAGCGGCGAGGATCAGTGCATCAGGCATGCGCGAATATGGCTAAGGATTGGAAAGAGCTCGGTTGGGTCGCAGTGTCGGGTGTAGTTAAGGCTGATATCGGCGTACTCCACGATCCCATCTGGTCTTATTACGTACAGAGCTGGCATCGTTAGTGTCCAACTCGACTCCTCATTCACGGCGGCAAGGTCGAGACCGGATTCTATTTCAGTGGCGCGCAACTCTGGGGACAGCTTCCAACGCAGGCCGAACGCGCGAGCTACCTTCCCGCCGCGGTCGACGAGGTACCGTCCGCCGTCCAGGCACGAAACTCGATCTCGGCGATCAGGGTCGGCTCGACCCAGACAATATCGACGCTTCCGGAATAGGGTAGGGGGCTGTTTTCGCTTCCAGGGCAACTCGGCGCGCCATACTTCGTCTATAATCACTCACGTAGTTCCATAAATCGCGGCGCTGACGACAAGCGCGCTGGCTACAATGATGACAATGTCGTCCCCGAAGCCGGCGAACGCTGCCTCGTGCGACACGATGCCGGTGGAAACTGCGACAAGCAGCGCGAGAACTGCAATGAGGTCGTAGCGGAGCCGTCCCCATATGAAAGCGACCATCAGGCCGATCAGAATG
>NZ_JBNDHS010000079.1:0-28282 GCF_056755095.1 Rhizobium sp. SVR5-9E
CTGGTGAGCAAGAAGGCCGGGGGCATGGGTGTCTCATTCGGTCCTGCGGCCAGTCCGACGGCGCTCAAGGCGATCCGGGGCACTATCCGTAGTTGGTCCTTGCACCTTCGCAGTGACAAGGCTCTCGATGATCTGGCACGGATGTTCAACTCGTACATCCGCGGCTGGATCAATTACTATGGTCGGTTCTGTCCTTCAGCTCTCCAACCTACGCTCTGGAGCATCGAACGATACTTGGCTCGATGGGCTACGGGAAAGTACAAGTCCTTGCGTAGGCACAAGCGGCGATCCCGACATTGGCTTTTGCGCATCGCGCAGCGCCAACCTCGGCTGTTCGCCCATTGGCCTCTGCTTCATGGATACGGCCGAACAATGGGAGCCGGATGATGCGAGAGTATCACGTCCGGTTCTGAGAGAGCGCGGGGTGAAACTCCCCTGCGCCACTCGCCTGGTCGTTTCGATCCGTGGCGAGAAACACTGGTTCTGGCGCGCAGTTGATCAGGATGGCTTCGTGCTGGATGTTCTCGTGCAGAGCGGCCGCAACGCCAAAGCCGCCTGGCGATGGATGCGCAAGCTGCTGAAGGCTCACAGCCATGCGCCTCGGATCATAATCACCGACAAGCTCCGGTCCTACGACGCCGCGAAGGCGAAGATCATGCCCGGCGTCGAGCATCGTTCGCACAATGGAGGTCGTCGACGGCATGCCAGAAAGCGGGACGATCCATCAGCTCGTAGGAGTGCCTTCGGCTTTTTCCCCGGACCACGCGCCGGAGGAAATGTTCGAGATCGCCGAGAGGCTCTGCGAGAAATCTCGGTGATGCCTAGCGGCCTCCCGAAAGTATCGAGAGTCGCCCATCTCTGCTCAGAAGCGACCGTTGATTGCCACATCGCTAATGTCGGGTCGTTCGGGTCACGACCTCCAGCCTTGCCTCGAGGCACGCCGCCAGAAACGCTTCCCGCGCGACCGCAAGCGGAACCTGTCGCTCGACGGCTGCGTGGCATGTCTTGATCGCGCGTTCGTACTTTTCGCCGTGCTTAACGGGCCACTCGTTCTCCAGAAAGTCGGCTGCGTCATGCGGGTCCGTAAAGCTCCGCTTGAGACCGCTCTGCATCTGAACCTCAAGCGCATGGGACCAAGCGGCAGTCAAGGATTGCATTTCTCCTCCTCCAAAGAAAACATCCTCCATCTGAGATAGTGGCCTCGCGAAATGCGATCAAGGCACTCAATAGAAGTAGCTCGCCGAGCGCTGTTCGACTGCTCGCGCCGTCGATGGAGAAGCATCACCCTGCGGCCTCGTCGCCTGCTCCTCCCGGAACCGATCCCGGCCTTCTCCGTTCCTGTCTGGAATTCACGTCGTGCAGGCCAATCCTATGACCTATCTCGTCGAAATCCCTGCTACCTGTAACGGGCGCCTCCGGTAATCACGTTCACTCCGTTCGAGACGAGCTGACCAAGAAGTTCGGCGGTGTCACCCTTTACATGAATGCGCCAGCAGAAGGATTCTGGCTGGACGACGGCGACGTCGAATGCGACCGGATCGTCGTCGTCGAGGTCATGACCGAGACGATCAACAAGGATTGGTGGACGGCCTACAGCAAGGCCTGAAAGACAGGTTCGAGCAGGAGGAGATCGTCGTCAGGGCGATCGCCATCACGCGTCTCTAATGACTCGCCCATGTGTCACGGCGAGGACGGGTGAGAACGGAAAGCATTCGCCGGGCATTCTCGGTACGGCAACGGACCCGGAACGCAATGCCGGGGCCTACGTTTTTCCCAGGGAGAATTCCAAGGGTTCTTTGGAGGAGGACCACGCGATGAACCTGTTCGATGCCCGCCCTTCTGGTTTCGAAAGATGAAACGTGAGCGAGTCTGCACATCGCTGGACCGGCCCCGATCGGTGGAACAATCGAATGACGACGTTGTTATCGCTGCGCATAAATCATGGAGAACCTGATGAACCGCCGCACCATGCTTAAGGTGGCCGCAGCCGCCACTACCCTTCCCGCCCTCCTCGCGTCCACCTCGGTCTTCGCACAGTCGGCCGCCGCCATGGGCGATGCCGAGAAAAAGCACGCCGAAGACACTAAGAAGATCGGCTCCCTCTCACTCGCGACAAGCCGCGTCGCCGTCACAAAGGCGGGCGATCCGATGGTGAAGGAATTCGCCAAGTGGGAAGTTGGCGAACAGGAAACAATCGCTGACATCCTGAAGTCGATGGAGACCGGCGGTAAGGTCGAAGGTGCTCTCAAGCCGCCGTCCGAAGACGAGGTCGAGAAGACGCTCGACGCCGAGGGCAAGGCTTCGCTCGACAAGCTGAAGGGTACCAGCAGCGCCGAGTTCGACAAGGCATATGTCTCGGCTCAACTCGATGGCCACAAGAAACTGCTGACGATCCAGGAAGCCTACCTGAAGATCGGTCAGGAGCGCGAGCATCTCAGCGTGACGAAGCTCGCCCGCGGCCAGATCAAGGAGCATATCGACCATCTTGAAATGCTGATGTCGAAGGTGGGCTGAAGTTACGGGGCGAATGGTGACCACGGATGTACTGGCACCTCGCGCCAAAGGCCGGGATCAGATCCCGGCCTTGCTTTTGAGTAGCTTGGCCATCGCGACGCGGACCGTCTCAGGACACCTTAGCAGGCCATCTGTGGAACCACCTGCCTTGGCAGCCGTTTCCTTGAACGCCACGAGAAGGATACTCCATGAGGTTCTATTTTCATGTGCGGTCACAGGAAGGATACGACATCGACGAGGAAGGTATCGACCTTCCGTCAATAGACGCTGCTCGAGACGAGGCGCGGAAGGCTGCGAGAGAGATGGTCGCCGAACTCGTTCTTCAGGCGGAGCGTATCGACGGAATGCGCTTCGAGATCTCCGACCAGGACGGCGCCGTCCTGACCACTATTCCTTTTCGCCAGTCATCGACCTGAACTAGGACGGTCAATCACTTTTTCCCGCGCCCGGCAGAGTGAGGTTACGGCACTCGCAACGTTTTTCCGCCAATCGCAATGGCTGCAGATGGACATTTTTCCGCAGCGGGGCCAACATCGAACCGCCGAATACCAAGGATGACCCGTGACTGTAGTAGCCGCCTACCTCTATCGCGACGGCAAGCGCGCCGCCGCCCTTTCCCTCGATGATCCCAAGCCGCCCGAAGCAGCAAATGAGTTCGCCTGGATCGGGCTTCACGATCCAACGAAGGAAGAGCTGGCGGTCCTGCAGACGGCATTCCATTTGCACGCCTTGGCGGTCGAGGACGCTCTCGACATGAGGCAGGTTCCCAAGGTCGAAGTGTACGGCCACCAGATCTTCGTGATCGCGAAGACAGCCCATCTGGACGGTGACGAGATCGAGTACGGAGAGACGGCGATCTTCGTTGGCCCCAGGCACATAATCTCCGTCCGGCACGGTTCCGACCGTGGGCACAGCGAACTTCGCAGGCAACTCGAGGAGGCGCCGCAGATTCTCAAGAACGGGCCGGATTACGTGCTGCATGGCATCCTCGACTTCATCGTCGACGGGTACCTGCCCGTCGTCCAGACGATCGAGGATCACGTGCTGGCGATGGAACATGACATGCTCGATGCCTTCCTTGGGCGTCGGGAGATCAAGCGCCTTTTTAAACTGCGTCGGCAGTTGATCCGCTTCCAGCGGGTTCTTGGGCCGATGACGGAGGTCTGTGGGAAGCTGGTCCATATCGACCTTCCCTGTATCGACGCCGAGGCCCAGAACTACTTCAGGGACGTCCTTGATCACGCGCGGCGGGTCGAAGGGATGGTCGGCGGCCTCAAGGACGTCATCACGTCCGTCTTCGAGGTGAGCAATCTCCTCGAGCAGCAGCGCCAGGGCACCATCACCCGCCGGCTCGCGGCATGGGCTGCGATCGCCGCAGTCCCGACTGCGATCGCCGGGATTTACGGGATGAACTTCGACAACATGCCAGAATTGAAGACCGAGTACGGATACTTCGTCGTGCTTGCCGTCATCGCATCGTTGTGCGGCTTCCTTTACGCCCGGTTTAGGCGATCCGGCTGGCTCTGACGGCGTCGTCGAGCCATTTGCCGGGAACCTGGACTGTGCAGGATCGTTTCTTCGGCAATCAGGAGAACCTCATGGCACGATACCCCGATTCGAGGCGTTCCGGCGACATCAAGGCGACGCCGGATACTCCGACGCTAATTCCGACCAACCCGAGAGTGAAAGCGATACTCTGGTTGCTGGTCGCCGCGATGGCCGTGCTCGTGATGATCGCGATGTTTGCCTCCGATGTGCTTTGAACCTTCCAAAAAAACCACTTGAAAGATCCGCGACCCGGCGCACAGCTTGGGGATGTTCGATAGCCAAGTAGCCGGGGGTGGACACCGCATTCATCGATGCCCACACCTGTAACCCGTGGATCCTGGTTCGTCAGTGGTCTCGCCCCGTCTGCAAGGATTCCCGGTCTCGGCCGGACGCTGGCTCCATGACGGCGCGGCAGTTGCGATTCACGTCCGTTGCCGAAGAGCGGTTTGTTCGAGAGCGTTTCGGCCGAACGACCGACATCGTTCCGCCTCCGACGAACCCGCAGACTCGCGCGGCTGTGTCACAGCCTGGCGCACTGTGCGACTACTGGGCGGTGAAGAAGGTCAGCAGGACCTTGCCCTTCTCGCCAAGCAGGCAGGCGAACCGGTCGGGCTTTCCGGTCGTTTCCTTGCGGGCGATGTACGCTTCGCCCAGAATGACCGTCTTGACTGGCACGTCCTCGACCTTCGTGTCGGCCTTGCTGATCGCCAGGCTCTCCATGTCCATGACAAGATCCGTGATTTCCGGCGATCTTTCCTGAAGAGCGAGAAGGCCGGTGGATTTGCATGCATTGACTGCCGGATCCTCGGCAGCCTGGGCGCATGCGTTTCCTGAGAGAAGGCTGAGCGCGACGACCGTCGTGGCGAAAGGGATGACTTTCATGTGGCCTCCTGGAGCCCGCGACGAGCGCGGGCTGAATTTGGACTGTGCTGGACGGCTTGCAGCTACGCCTTGTCGACGACCTTCTTGACAGCGTCCTTGACCTTGCCTTTGGCAACCTGGGCCTTGCCCTTGGCTTCCTGAACACTGCCCTTTGTCTGCTCTTCGTGATTGTCGGCGGCCTTGCCGACCGCCTGACGCGCCTTGCCGGCGACTTCGTTCGCCTTGCCTTTGATCTTGTCCGATGTGCTTCCCATGATCCGTCTCCTTTGTTCGGCTCAAAGGAAAGCCGCGACTTAGCAGTTCGTTCCCTCAATTTAAAACAGCTTGGAACTCTTAACGGGGCGCCTCTGATCCCCGCGTTCGAAACAAACGACCGCGACCACGGGGCCGGGCGGGTCGAAGGCGCGGCACGCAGGAGATGGGGCGAACTTACGCTTCCGGACTAACTGGCTGCGAAGGCGGCGTCCGTGCTGGTCAGCGCAGCCGGTCTGCGGTCTCGCCAAGGGTGTCCGCCACATAGGCTCCGCGTGATCCCATCGGCAATGGCGCTCCCGTGGTGGTGTCCCTCGCCGCCTGGTGTTCCAGTTCCGCGTTCAGCTCGCCTCCCAGGATCAGGATGACGATCGACAGCCATATCCACACCAGGAAGCCGATCAGCGCGCCGAGCGCGCCGTAGGTCGCGTTGTAGTTGGCGAAGTGGTTTAGGTATAGCGAAAATCCCAGCGACATTGCAAACTACGAGACGGTACCCGCTCGACCGTACATTGCCCGCTTGATCGTCTTCAGTCGGTTGATCTGACCTTCCGCCTGACCATTGCTCCAGGGCAGGTCGATGGCGTTACAGACGGCGTCGATATCCCGGCGAAGAATGCGGGCAAAACGGGCGAGGAAAACGAGTCCAGAATGAACGGCATCATCGATCCATCCTTCGGGTTTCGCTGAAGTTCGGCCATGAAATATTCCGCGAAATCGCATGGAGAAGCTGCGCAAAACAGCAAACGTTGTGATCCCTGTTTGAGGGCATCCACTTTCCGTGCTTGATTGATGGTCAGTCCGCCGCGCGGCTTGATGCAAAGAGTAGCGGCGACAACCGGCGAGATCAAATGACCGGTTTGCCGATCACGCACAGGCGTATTGTCATGTATTCTGTCGACGAGCCTAATCCGAGTCGGCGCCGTATCATCCTTTTCAGTTTCCGGCCTCTCGGCGCGGCGCCAGGTTGCCAGGAGGCGTTCAAGATTGGAAAAGCTGCCGGTGTATCAAACTGCGCGCTTCCGCTCAGGAACATTGTCGAAGTCAGATTATTGCGGCAGTGGACCAGTTCGGTGCGCAGCCCCTCAGTTCCTTTCAAGTCCGAGCGGCAAGGGGTCGTTTCCGTAGGGAGGCCCTTCGATCCCAATCCGAATTGATGATTGACGGGCAGGCCCGCTGGAGCTTTATTTCAAGGCGCTGTAGCCGCCAAGCACAGCACTTAGCCGCGGCATCCGCTCTCCAACCAGCGCCGTGGTATGCGACAGGGCTCGCCATTTCTGACACGTTTGGACGAGCCCTGGTCGTAACCCCGTCCATTTACCCCTCTGCGCCCTACAATTCAAAATAGCGAGGTCGGTGCGCCTTCGATGATCCAAGCGCGAATACTTTCAGACCAGATTCCGATGCAGGACGAGGAGGTGGCCATGTGTCAGCGCGTCTTTGATCAGGTTTGTGAAGCCAAGCATGTCACAAGTGACGAGGCCCGCGAGGAGCTCGCGACGATGATCATCCATTTCTACCAGCACGGCGTTAAGGATGAGCCTTCCTTGCAGCGGCTGGTGATCTGATCGCCAGCCCAATCATCAGTCGGACTTAAGGCCGTCTTCCCGCGCTTCCTGAGTTACGTTACGCCACCGTGCGTTTTAGCTGCCGGGAGAAAAATGCCAGTGATTGAAAGATGCCGCCGTGTGTTGCGAGCTGCTAGGAACCGCCGCTCATCGCGGAGCATTCAGGCGTCCGTGCTGGCAGACCCCACCCTTGTCTCCTCCTCCGCCCTCTCCCTTTCCACCTCAGCACTTCACGCCGCGCTGATGGAGCATCTTGAGAAAAAGGGCCTCATTACCACCGAGGAGCAAGGACCAATCTTCGAGCGCGCTCTGGAGTTGCTGGAGACCGATACAACCGACGACGGCGGCATCACCGCACTTGCGCGCTACCTGATCGAACAGCAGCTTCCACGAAATGAAGGACGTGAACGGTTCAGGGCTTGATGCGCCTAAAACCCGGAACTCACCGTAGATCGTTTATGTTATTGGGATCGTGTGGCACGGGTTACTGTTTGCCCCTTCCTTGCCCTTGGAAGGCCGCGCGATCCTTCTTCGTCAAACTGCCCTACTTCGGCGGGGCTTTCTTTTGATCCGTCGTCCTGTACAGCAACGGAACATTGCGAAGTCTTGATTGTTTAACAATTGGGATCGCGTGGTCGATCTCTTCCGGTCCCTTCCGTTACCTCATACGGAAAGCCGCGCGATTCCACCTTAGCAGACGGGAACGTCCGCTGAACGCCAATCGTTATTGGTATCGCCGCGCGGCGGTCCTTCCTGTCAAACGGCCAGCGATGAACGAGCCTTCGTCCTGGCACCCGCGTCACCGTTTCCCCGAAGACTTCGGGAGTCGACAATGAGTGATCCCGACCGATACTCTGGAAAGCCACCGAGCCGGCGCCGCGGCGTGTGGATACTGATCGCAATGGGAGTGTTAGCGCTGCTTATCGCGTGGCTGTTCGGCTTCGTGGACTGACATTGCTCCACCTCCCGGTTTTTGGCGCGGGGCGGTACGGTAGCAGACCGGAAAAGCGAATTCCTTTGCCGCTGGCGGCACCAAGGCGTACTGTTGATCATCGGTCCACGTATACAACCGGGTGTCGACCGCTTGAGAGACAATCTGCTCTCGCCCCAACAGGAGAGCCATTTGTCTCTTTTCGAACTACTTTCCTATACAGACGATGAGATTGAAGTCATCACCTCGGCAATGTGCTGCTGGTCAGATAGAAATCACATCGATGTCCAAAGCGAGCACGGTCAGTCCGCGCTGAGACACGCCATCGCGCTTGTTAGCTCAGGCATTCAGGCGCCCGACGCTCTGGTCGCAAGGCGACGAGGTTTGCGCGCCGCACCCGCCGGCCCCTCTTCGTTCGCTAGCGGAGAGCTAAGAGCGTACCAAGCCGGATTCCGCTGAAATTCGGAACTTACCCCGCCGCCGAGTGTTAGCCGCGCATCGTCTCACAAGGTGCGGTCATGGAAGACGGAGCGTGGACCACCATTGTTGAATTGCAATTGCACCCGGGTGCGCGGTCAGTGGTCATCACAGGAACAAGAGCAGCCTTCACATTGCTTACAACCCGGTGGCCCACGACGTCCGGCAATGCTTCTGGCGGGCACAGGAAGTCTGCCTAGCCGCGCTCGACAATCTAATGGCGCACGAGGCGGCTCGTGCCGCCTTTATTGCCGCCGCGAGAGAGGCTGGGATGTGGATACGGTACTGATCTTCTGGCAGCTCGTTCAGGCTTATCGTCTTTCCGTGGGCTTGGCCCTTCGACCCATCGATAGCCGTCAACATAACTCTAATTGATCATTGACGAGCAGGCTCGCCAGCGCTTTAGTTTTAGATGCTGAAGCCACCCAAATGCACCGCGTCATGACGGCCACGTTACCCAATATCCGCGGTCGCCATAAGACCAGGGGTTCGCCATTTTCGCACGTTTGGGGCGAGCCCCTTGGTCGTATCGCCATTTAACCGCTGTCGGCGCTGTTCGACATCTCCCCATTAAGGCTTGCCACGGAAATACTATCTGGCAATGTGCATTCTGAGTTGGTCTGCTGCTTGGACCGATTCCACGCCCGGGTTTCGCGCAACCCGCGAGGTGTAACAAGGGCTCGCTTTCAGCACAGGCGAGCCCTTCGTTCCCCTCGATGCAGTCACTCGCCGGATGCGCGTCCTGGCATCGCCCGCCAGCGCATCCAGCCAGTCACACTGGCGACCTGACCCTGCAACTCCCTCAAAGCACGCGGGTCGCTTTTGTCTGTACGCTACCATACCGGAACATCAACGGAATCTAATAGTTTTGCACCATGGACGAAGTGGCGCAGCCCGTTGGGCGCGCTGCGTTGTTCCAATCATGTTGCGGGATTTGGAGGTTGTTCCTGCGCATGAGGGACGACAGGGTTCGCTTTTCGTAGGGCGGGCCCTCGTCCTCTGACTAACCTCCGCGTAATGATATCTGACAATTGACGACGGGGATGGCGCTCTACCTTTCTTGACGCTGCTTCTTTTGGGAGCATTCCAGAGCCGGCCTCAATGAGTGATCCTGATCGCTATTCTGGTAACCCCGCCGGGCGAGGTTGTGGACGCATCGTCATCCTAATTGTTCTGAGCTTGGTGATTTGGTTTCTTGTCGCGTTGCTCGCTTTCGCGTCGCTATTCGGTCTCGCCCTGTTCCAACCACACTCAAGCGGTGCAACCCTTTTGACACCCCGCAACCAATCGCACGCTCTTTTGGTCCGTACGGTATCGAACGGGAACGGTTGCCTATCTTGAGCGTTTGAATGACGGCCGCGCGGTAGTCTTCCTTACCTAGTCGCCAGTGATGTTGGAGCCGCAGCCCTCTTCCCTGGTGCCGCGCGGTCACGTTTTCCCCGTAACCTGCCCCGCTTCGGCGGGGTTTTTTTGGAACATTACCGAACAATACCGGTCAGTTCGTTCTTCGAAATCAACAACAGGTCGCGGCTAGGGCATTTGACCGCATACTTTAACGGAGCCTCGTCGAAATTTTGTTGCACAGCGTGCAAGCAGCGACCATCACGACCACTGCCGCGGGCGCACCGCGCCCGACAGGGGACATGGTGTAGAACGCCCGTCTCGATCCACCCCACTCGTCGGGCGCGTTCCGCGATTGACGAACCCGTGGCCACGCAAAGCGCTTAGAGAAATGCCAGCAACATCGAAGTGAGACGTGAGAGCAAAGAGGCGGATACAGTCGTAGCGGGGAACCTTCTTGCGATACGGAGGTTTGCCGGCCATGCCGTATCTCGTCGAAATACTGCTTCCTGTGACGCACACCCGCCGGAACCGGACGAACCTCGATCTTGTCCGCGACGAGCTGGCGGTGAGAAGTTCGGCGGAGTGACGTTGCACGTCAATTCGCCGGCTGAAGGCATCTGGGAGGATAACGGAGACGTTGAGTTCGACCGGATCGTCGTTGCCGAAGTGATGGTCGAGGAGCTCGATCGATCCTGGTGGTCTTCATACCGCAGGGAACTTGAAGCCCGCTTCCGACAGGAAGAGGTCGTCGTCCGCGCGATCGAGATCCGGCGCCTGTGAGGAGCAGGCAAGGCGCCAAACGACAACTTTTTGGTTAGCGATCATGATCTGGCAGGAGCGCGACGGTTCGACAGGATCCTCGCCTGCCTCCCTCGATTTCACACCGGCCGCCGTTGGAACGCTCGACTGGTCCAGTTCTTCGTGGCAGCTTTGTTCATCGCCGGTGGAGCCGATCCGATAGTCGCCGATAGCGTCGAAATGCACACCCGATGGAACGAGGCGAACAGAAATTCTTGTTTGATCATCGTCCCCGAGGCGGCCACGGCTTTAATCGCCTGCCGACCCACCTTGCTGAGAAAACGAAGCTTTCGGAAGACGATGTGTTGCGTCGACGGATTGACGGCGCGTAGGTCTAAGCATCCGCCAAACAGTAGTGACATCAACGGCCGCAGCTTAAGCATCTGTCGCCGATGTGGGGATCGGCGTCCCTCGGCCTGGCACAGATTGCGGGTGCCGAGGCTCTTTGATCGGTTATGGCGGGGATTTAAGATTTCGGCCCACTCGATCCAGCGACGGGAGCTCGACCGAAAGCCACAAGCCGTCATCCCGCCATTCCCGCGTAATCCGTCCGCCAAGCTGGTTCTCGAGTACCACTCCAAGAAGGACGTCGCCGAACCCGTTTCCGCGCACCTCAGGCGGGCGCCCGCCGCGCTCATGCCATTCCAATCGCAGACCGGCACCTTCGGGCTTCCAGTTAATCACCAGGTTCCCGCCCCTCCGGGAAAGAACTCCGTGTACCGCTGCGTTCGAGGCGAGTTCGTGGATCGCAAGACCAATGGGCTGGACTGATGTCGCCGGCACCATCACGGCGGGACCATAGAATTCGATATTCTCCTTTCCGAAAACACTGACCTGCAAAGCGACAATGTCCTGAAGAGGTATTTCCTGCCATCCGTTTTCGGCGAGGAGAACGTGGGTGCGGGCCAGCGCCTGCACGCGTTGCTGTACGGATGCAGCGTAGAGCGCCGCGTTGTCGGAACGGCTGAGGCGCACGATGCTGTCGACGATCGCCAGAACATTCTTCGTCCGATGATCGACCTCAAGAAGTAGCCTGTGCTCAGCGTCCTCCAGCGTTTGCACTCTGCGCAATTCCGTGACATCGATCTGCGACGCGAAGTAGTAAACAAGACGGCCGTCGTCAGCCCTGATCGGGCTAAGATAGAGCTGATTCCAGAAGGTGCGGCCGTCCTTCCGGTAATTGAGGATCTCGACAGTGCCCTCGCGCTCCTGGGCGATGATGGCGCGGATCTCGGCAATCGCGGTCGGCGATGTGTCCCGCCCCTGCAACATGCGGCAGTTTTGCCCGATGACCTCGTCTGCTGTGTAGCCGGTCAAGGAGAGGAAAGCGTCGTTGGCAAGTACGATCGGGTAGTCTGGCTGACGGGCGTCAGCGACCACGATCGGCATGCGCGTCCTTTGGAATGCAAATGCGGCGAGTTCCTTGTGGTCAGCCAAACCCTGCTTGGATGCGGCGGCAGGAAGATCGCCATGAATGTCGGATTGGTCTGCTTCTGTCACGTAACCCACCTTTTTGATTGCAGACGAAAACGTCGCAACGAAACATTGGTTTCCCGATGGATTTCACCAGACAATCGGGTTGACGGTGGCATCTCATGCCCCACCCGACCGCTCTTTGCGCATCGCTTCAGCGATGGCCTTGAGAAGCGGCAAATCGTTCAATTCGTCAATCAAAACGGAGAGCTTCGGCTTCCAGTTCGGGTAGCTGTCGCTCGTGCCCGGGATATTCGTCGGGCGTTTCTCTCCTGTCATGTCCGCCAGCCGCACCGCAGCCAGCACGGACGGCGTCTTGGCAATGAAGCGATGGGCGCTGACCACCAAATCTTTCAGCTTGTCGTCGGTCGCGGTTCGAGGCGGAAGACGGTCCGGTGGGTCCGTGCCTGCTTCGTCCAGCGCCACATGCAGGTCCACCCGCTCGTGTTGGCGTTCTTCGATATGCGTTTCACTCACGTCCGGAGGAACGATCCCGTGTTCAGCCCGCGCTTTGATATCGGCGCCACGCCACCACCCGGCCAAAGTCTGGTGGTCGTGCGTAGAAATGCATGCAAGCGACAGCCGGGGATAAGCGTCGGCAGGCTTAAAGCTGTCGCCTTCGCGCTCGTAGGAGAGGATGCGATAGGACAGGATGCCAGCCTCCGCCAGGTCGTCCTGCAGCCCTTCCGGCAGCATTCCCAAATCCTCCCCAATGACCAGACACCGGAATTCCGCGGACGCGTCTGCCAGAACCTGCAGCAACTCGTCTTGCGGGTAATTCACGTAGGCGCCGCCGTCGGGCAAACTGTCAAGCGGCACGAGGAACAGGCGCCGCAGTGCTGCGACATGATCGATCCTGACGGCGCCGGCGTAGCGCATCGCAGCGCTTACCATTCGCCGGTACGGAGCATCTTTCCCCGACGCAATCGCTGCCGGATGGAAAGCCGCCAGATGCCAGTCCTGGCCTCCCGTCGCGAACGGATCCGGCGGGCTCCCGACCGTGGCATTGGCAATATACGCGTCTCTCTCACTCCAGGTGGCCGACCCGTCCATCGCTTCTCCGACGGCCAGATCGAGATACAGGCCGATCCGAAGGCCGACGTCCCGTGCGACCGTTGCGGCTTCACTAAGCTGCAGATGGGCTAGCCATTGCAGCCACATGTGAAAATGGATGGTATCGGCATGTGCTTCGGCAAACTCTTCTACTTGCACGCTGTTGGGTCTCTGGTATTCGGTCGGCCAGGATCTCCAGCCGGTACCGTAACCGCTCCCGGTCATGAACGCCGACAGGGTTTCGAACAACGCGTGCAGTCGCAAGACATTTCCGCGCTCTTCGACGAAATCCTTGAAACCATCGCGATCGCTCGAGCCGGTTATGGAGGCGTGCCGTGACAGCCAGAGCGCACGCAGAGCTGCCAATTTAATCTCGGCAATCCCCTTATAATCGACCAGGTCGGTTTGCCGCAGAGCCAGTAACTGCCTTTCCAGTTCCGGGCTGCTCGTAAATCCCGCAACCTTGTCGACGGCGATGTAGAGAGGGTTGAGCATTTGCCGGTTCGACGGCTCATACGGGCTGCAGCGATCGGGATCTGACAGGAACGGGGCATGCAACGGGTTGAGCCCGACAAAATCTGCGCCCAGCGAGTTGACCAGCCTGACCATTCCGATCAGATCCTCGAAGTCTCCGATGCCCCAATTGCGCTTGGACCGCAATTCATAGAGCTGCAGGCTGATGCCCCAGACGCGCTCTTTTTCCAGAAGGTCCGGCAGGTACGATTTTGGGATCGGCTTGGATTTCTGCTTCCTCACGGGGCGCCGAGCGGCTCGTTTTCCCACTCCGAGCGCAGCAAGAATCTTCTGCTTCGTCGCGTCCGTGATCGGCACTTCCGCGTTGTCAGGGGAAGGCCTAGTCGGGCTTATTCCACACTCTTCGGCCAGACGATCGAGATGCGAATCCATAGTGGTCTCTCGTTTCAAGTCAGATTGGTCAACTTCAACTCTCAGCCGGGCTGATGCTTGAACATACGGACCAAGGAGAGAGAGTGGCGCCACTAGCCGAGCCCAGCAGGAAGATCCGTTCGCCAATGGGCGGCGATGTGATCCTTGCTGGTTCGTCCGAGAGGTTTGCGAGCAGGTGAAGCGTGGCGCCGCCCGCGAGCGTCCACTCCACCGTGGTGAGACTTCCATCATGACGGAACGACCCGCTGCCAGTGCCGACGCCTTTCAGCAGCGGAACGATCCACTTGTGCCGAACCGCAAGAAGAGACTTATAGAACGCGAGCATGTCTGACGTATTGGCTCCGTCAAGGCGAGACCAATCAAGCTTCGCCATCTCGAATGTGGACTGAGCGGGCGGATCGAGAAGGTCATCGGCATCAAAACCGGGCAGACGCGACAGCTCCTCGCGCCGTCCCTTCCTCACCTTCTCGTTCAAATCTTCGTCGAAGTCGCAGAAATACGGAAAGGGTTCACGTGCTCCCCACTCCTCGCCCATGAACAACATCGGGATTTGCGGCGACAGCAGATAGACTGCTGACACTGCCCTGATTGGTTCCAGCGGCCTGTACGCAACCATACGGTCGCCCAGCGCCCGGTTGCCGATCTGATCATGGTTTTGAACGAAGGAGATGAACGAGGTGGGAGGCAGATCGGTCGATGGCTTGCCACGGACCCCACCCCGGTAGGGCATGTGTTCGCCCTGAAACACAAAACCTTCAGCGAGCGCCTTGCCGATCTTGCCGACATGATCGGCATAGTCCTGGTAGTAGCCGAACGTCTCGCCGGTTGCAGCAATGTGCAGCACGTGATGGACGTCGTCGTTCCACTGGGCCGTGAAGAGGGTCGTGCGGCCGTTCTCGTCACGCCGTAAAAGATCACTATCGTTATCTTCGTTTTCGACAATCAGATGAACATACCGAGCGCCCGCAGCTTCGCGAACGCGCCGGGCCAGCTCATGAAGAAGATGCTCTTGGCTGTCGTCCTTGATGGCGTGCACCGCGTCGAGGCGCAGCCCGTCCAATCTGAACTCGGTGATCCAGTAGATCGCGTTCTGGATGACAAACTCGCGCACTGGCTTCGAGCCGTCTCCATCATAATTGATGCCGTTGCCCCACGGCGTCTTGTGGTGCTCGGTAAACAGCGGCGCATACATTGGGAGATAATTGCCGTCCGGGCCGAAATGGTTGTAGACGACGTCCAGGAAGACGCTGATGCCACGCTCGTGGGCCGAGTCGATCAATGCCATAAGGTCTGCAGGTCGGCCATAGCTGCTGTCCGGTGCATAGGGCAGAACGCCGTCATAGCCCCAATTGTAGCGGCCGGGAAAGTCGCTGATCGGCATGATCTGGATCGCGGTGACGCCAAGCTCTGCCAGATGGTCCAGTTGCTCAATCGCCGCCCGAAACGTCCCTTGCGAGGTGAATGTGCCGATATGCACTTCGTAGATGACGCTTTCTTCCCAGGGACGTCCCGACCAGGCTTCGGTTTTCCACCTGTATGATTTGAGATCGACGACTTCGCTACAACCGTGGACATCATGCGGCTGATGACGCGAGCCCGGATCCGGTACCTCGGAGCCGTCTGGCAACACGAATATATAAAGGCTTCCCGGCCCGATGCCGGCAGCATGGCAACGATGCCATCCGTCATCGGTTCGGTGCATCGGTTGCGGCTGGCGACCGTCAATTTTGAGCGAAACACTCTCCGCCAAGGGAGCCCAGAGCCGGAACTCGACGCCGTCTTCCGATACGACGGGACCAAACGTGTAGTCGATCAAAATAATACCTTTCCTTCGTTTGCTACCTGCCGCTAGCGGAGCAGACCTTGGCCACCATCGACCCAGATCGGGGAACCAGTGATATGACGCGACCTGTCGGACGCCAGGAAGACGATTACGTCAGCCACATCTTCGCTTCGACCTGGCCGACCTCCGGTGATGGGCACCTGGCCTTCAGGCCATACAACGGGTATGACAGTCTCGTCTTCTTTTCGGAGCCTGGTGTTGGCCTCGATGTTGGTGTCGATCTCACCCGGGCAAACGGCGTTGATGCGGATGTGATGGCGCGCAAGCTCTAGGGCAAGCTGCTGCACCATTGCGACCTGCGCGGCTTTGGTTGCGGTGTAAGCGGTCGCCCCGGGGGTGGTGAAGGTTCTAGTCCCGTTGATGGAGGACACAACCACGATGGAGCCGCCGCCGGTACGCTTCAATTCGGGCACAGTCGCACGGATCGTCAGGAAGGTCCCCGTCAAGTTTACGGAGATCGTATCGTTCCATTCCGAAAGCTTAAGGTCATCGATTGGTGCCCAGACGCCGTTGATCCCGGCATTGGCAACCACAGCGTCAAGCCGACCATACTGATGGGTGAGCTGCTTTACAGCTTCCGCCATCTGCCCTTCATCAGATATGTCGGCGAGAAGCGGAATTGCCTTGCCTCCCTCCGCTAAAATATCTTCAACCGTCGAAGTGATCTCTTCCTGCGTATGGCCGAGCACACCCATGTTATACCCCTCCCTGGCGAGGGCCAAAGCGGCCGCCTTTCCAATTCCGGATCCGGCTCCAGTGACAAGCGCTACAGCTGGCTTCATTGCACACTCCAAGTTGATCGCGCTTGAAACCCCGGGCCTCGCTTGATGTTCCACAGATTGGAGGTCTGTACGCTGCAGTACGACATTCGCAATCGAGCGAGCGTTCCCGCTGCACCTTCCCGCTCGGCCGGGCAGGTCGGATCGCACGGGCTCGGTGATGAGTGAGTTAATGCCGCCTCTCCTCTCGAAAAGCCGCGCGGAACAACAAGAGCCCGGCAAAGTTGATACGGGTTGTCTGAAGATGCCCGTCTCGGTTACCGGTGACGAGTTTGCAGCTTTCGATAGTTATCGTCCTCAACCGCCGCCACGCCCTCTGGATCAGCTATGAACATTCCGGTCGCCACCTATCGTCTTCAGTTCCGCAACGGCATGACCTTCGACCGCGCAGCCGCGTTGGCGCCTTATCTGAAACGACTCGGCATCAGCCACCTTTATGCCTCACCCGTCTTCACCGCGACGTCGGGCTCGACACATGGATACGATGTGACCGACGCCAATGAGATTGACCCGGCGATTGGTGGCCGAGATGGGTTTGATCGCATGGTAAAGGCATTGAAGGCGGAGGGGCTCGGCCTGATCCTTGATATCGTGCCGAACCACATGGCAGCCTCGCTGGAAAATCCCTGGTGGCGTGACGTTGTCGAAAATGGCGAGAAGAGCCGCTATGCCCGCCATTTCGACATTGACTGGAGCCGAAAGTTGACCCTGCCCTTCCTCGGCGACACCTTCGATAAGGTGCTGGAGGCCGGCGATATTTCCGTGAAGGCAGATCCGAACACGGGCAAGCCCGCGCTCGCTTCTTACGAGACCTTCTATCCGCTGAGCCCGGCCACCTATGCCGGCCGCGAGGCCGAAGTGCTAGGGGTGGCCGACAAGGAGGCCATCGCCAAGCTCCACGACCAGCAACCCTATCGACTGATGTCGTGGCGGGATGCGCGGCACGAGTTATCCTACCGGCGCTTCTTCGAGATCACTGGTCTTGCCGGCGTGCGGGTGGAGGACGGCCCAGTCTTCGATGATACCCACCGGCTCATCCTAGAACTCGTCCGTAGCGGCGCGGTCGACGGCCTCCGCGTCGATCATGTCGACGGCCTCGCCGATCCGAAAGCCTATCTGGAACGTCTGCGCCAGGAGGCGGGACCGGATTGCTACATCACCGTCGAGAAGATCCTCGGCGAGGGCGAGCAGGTTCCCGCCGACTGGCCGATCTCCGGCACGACGGGCTACGAGTTCATCGCCGCGCTCAGCGATGCGCTCGTCGATGGTGAGAAACTGGATGAACTGCGCGCGGCTTATCAGGATGTGACCGGCCATCCGGTAGATATGCGGGCCGAACTGCGCGACGCGAAATTGCTGATGGTGGACAACAACTTCGCTGGCGAATTCGCCACTCTTGTGAAGCTTGCGCTGCGGATCGGCCAGGCGGAGGACCGGGAATCAATCCTTTCTGAAAGCTTGATCAAAAAGGCAATCCGCGAATTGCTTGTCTCCTTCCCCGTCTACCGCACCTACGGCACGCGCGACGGCCTGCCGCCGGAGGGCCGCGAGATGCTGGTCCGTGTCATTGATCACGTAAGGCAGAGGCAGGATGCGCCGGAACCACAGGCGCTCGCCTTCCTCGAACGCATTCTCTCCGGCGATGTCGCACAGCAGGCGCGGGGCCAGGCTTCCGTCTTCCGCACCCGCTTCCAGCAACTGACCGGCCCGCTGATGGCGAAGTCGGTGGAGGACACGCTGTTCTTCCGCCAGCACATGGCGCTCGCCCTGAACGAGGTCGGCGCCGAACCGCTGCCGCGCGCGTTCTCGGTCGATCGCTTCCACCGGGAAATGCAGACGCGGCTTCAACGCGAGCCGGATGCACTCTCCGGCACCTCCACCCACGACACCAAGCGCGGCGAGGACGCAAGGGCGCGGCTCTATACCATCACCGAAGTCCCCCAGCTTTGGGCGGAAGGCGTCAAGCGCTGGCGGGAGATGAATCGGCAGACGGTGCAATCGCTCGAGGACGGTCCGGCTCCCGAACCAGCCGTGGAATGGATGCTCTATCAGGCGCTTGCCGGCGTCTGGCCGACGGACCTTCATCCGGAAGATGAGGAGGGTCTCAAGGCGCTTGAAGAACGCTTCATCGCTTACGTGGAAAAGGCGATACGAGAGGCGAAGCTCCGCACCAACTGGGGCGATTCTAACCACGCCTATGAGACGGCGGTGCTCGGTTACGCCCGCCGGCTTCTGTCGCCGGGCAATTCGGCCTTCCTTGCGGACTTCGCCAACATGCTGCGGCCCTTCATCCGCACAGGCCTGGTCAACAGCCTCAGCCAGACGATCATCAAGCTGACGGCGCCGGGTGTGCCGGATATCTATCAGGGCAGCGAGGGTCTCGACCTCAGCCTCGTCGATCCCGACAACCGCCGCGAGCCCGATTTTGATCGCCTGCAGGAACGCCTGTCGGAAAAGGGGAAGCTAACCTCCGACGACGAAGAGGAATGGCAGACGGGCCGGCTGAAGCAACATGTCATCGCCGCCCTCCTTCGGCTTCGGCAGGAACTGCCTAGCCTGTTTCGTAGCGGCGAGTACATTCCGTTGGTGGCAAGCGGTGAAGGATGCGAGAGTTTCATTGCGTTCGCACGTGCGGATGCGAAAAACGCGGTCATTGTCATAGTTCGGCGGCTGTCCTTCAGCGACGGCAATGCCTCGTCATCCAACTATTGGCACTCATTGAGTCTCACGTTCCCGGACGTGCTCCAAAACCGTGGTTTTGAAGAAGTGATCTCGAAGCGCCGTGTCGAAATTGGTGGCGGCGGCCTCGCCGTTGAAGACGGGGCGTCAACCCGGCCATTCGTCATCTTGAGAGCAATTTAAAGGGCGCAACGGCTGCCGCGCTACCCGAAACCGCAAATCTCAATCCGGGTGATCGCAGGGTATCGAATAGCGCCAGCGTTCGGCCTGAGACCGGCATCAACGGCTGGACAGGGCTTAATGAGGCAGCCAGTGTGTAAATGGCGATGGTCCCCCCTATTCCGGCCAAGCCATCATCGTCAGCGCCACGAACTTGTGCAGTTCAGCGCGCGACAGTCCAGCTTTCGCCTGAACGGCCATACCTTGTATAAGCGTGAACACGAAGCTTGCCGCCTCCTCAGGAGTGGCGTTCGGCAGCATGGGCCCATTTTCGGACGTCATACGAAATGTCTTCGCAAGTCGCCGCTGAAAATTGAAGCGGCTCTCCACCAGCGCACGCTGCAATTCTTGCGTCTCGTCAGAGCAAGCGAGCGCGCCGTTCGTTTCGAAGCAGCCAGGGGGATGGACCGGATCGGTATGCATGTCGGCCTCGCCAATCAGCATGGCCATAGCGATGTCCCGCGGTTTCGAAAGCTTGAGCGCCTCTTCGATGAAACCGAGGTGGTCCTTCTTATAAAGCTCATTCGCCTTCCAGAAGAGGTGTTCCTTACTGTTGAAAGCTTTGTAAATGCTGGACTTCTTGAGGCCTGTCGCGGCCATCAGGTCGTAGATCGACGCACCCTCATAGCCCTTTTGCCAGAATACCATCATGGCCTTCTGTAGGACGTCTGTCTCGGCGAATTCTCTTGGTCTGGCCATCGTCGTACAAAGCTTCCCAGTGAGGCGAATTGTGTAACGTATGTTCCATATTTAGTGCCATCTGAGCCCATTGGCAAGATTAAGGTGAAAGCGCTCTTCCTCTAGTTGTTGTGGCGGCCAGCGGCGGCGATATGCTTCTGAAAAACTTTCCGCAATGCTCCGTAATCCTCGAAGCCCAAGGTCTTGGCAAAACGATGAACCGACGACGAGCTTGTATGCGTAGCCTTGGCGATATCTCGGATCGACAGAAATGCCATTTGGTGCGGTTGCTGGAATGCGAATATTCCAATCTCACGCAAACGTTCGGGGAAATCGACGCGACGAGACGTCACAATGGCTTTGAGGTCGTCGAGACTATCCGGCAACGACGCCGGATAGTCACTATTTTGGTGGACTGAGCTTTCAGTCGGATGTCCCTGCCTGGTTCGGCCCACGTTCCAGCTCCGTCAGTTTTAGCCGACAGAGACGCCGGATTGAGTTTCTATCGACTTGAGGGCGGCCTCTGCGAGGGCGAGCGCTTTACGGCCATCGTCCGCACCTACGGGCATCGCCGTCCCAGCTTCGACCGCCCTTAGAAACGCATCAAGTTCCAGTTCATATGCCTGCTTGTATCTCCCCAAGAAGAAATGAAGCAGTGGTGCCTGTGCGTCTGTCGTGCCGTTAGTGAAGCGGTGAACCGTGTGGGGCCGCACATGACCGTTCTGGAGCATGCCGTTTGAACCGAAGACCTCGATCCGCTGGTCGTGACCGTAGGATGCATGACGGCAGGTGTTTATGTGGCACTGCTTTCCAGAGGCGGTACGCATGACGACCATCGTCGTGTCGAAGTCGCTGAAATCGGAGATTTTTGCGTCGACAAGGCAATTGCCGACAGCGAAGACTTCGACAGGGTCTTCACCAAGCAGCCATCTCGCCATGTCGAAGTCGTGGATAAGCATGTCGCGAAAAATTCCGCCTGACCGCTGGATGTATTCCGCAGGCGGCGGTGAAGGATCGCGGCTCGTGATGATGACTTGTCGGACGTCACCAATCTCGCCGGCCTCGATAGCCCGTTTGATTTCACTGGCGCTCGGATCGAAGCGACGGTTAAAGGCGAGCATGAATGGCTTACCGGACTTCTCGATTTCGACGATCGCCGCGTTGGCCTTATCCTGATCGAGGTCCAGCGGCTTCTCGCATAGGACCGCCTTCCCGGCGGCCAGAGCCGCCAGCGTCAGCGGAACGTGGGTGTCGGTCGGAGTGCCGATGACTACCGCATCGATGTCGCTCCGACCGATCGCGGCATAGGGATCGGTACTGTATTCGCAGCTAAGCTTCTCCGCCGTCGACGAGGCAGCGGCCTCGACCGGATCCGCTACGACGATAAGCTCCGCCCGCGGGCTGGCCGCCACGTTGGCGGCATGAATCTGGCCGATCCGGCCAGCACCTAAAACTGCTACTCTCAGCATTTTCCTATCCCTTGCCTTTAGTTTAGTTCAGAGCGTCGACCAGGCTCGCCGGCGGCTCCGAATGGTAGGTGAGCTTCCACGATTCAAGGAGATTGTCCCTGGTGACAGCGAGCGGCGGCAACACCACGTAAGCTGGGGCCTTCTTGTCGAGCAGGCCATAGCCGGCGAGAAGCGCTTCGGTGACGCCCTGCTGGTAGGGCCGCTGAGCGCCGATACCCTTGACGAACGTACCCTTCGCGAGGCTCAGGCAGGCGTTAAGGCCCAGATCGATCGTGGTAATGATGAGGTCCTTACGGCCTGCGGTGCGGGCCGCCGACATCACTCCGTCAGCCGGAGCCTCCCAGACGGCCCAGATTGCCTTCACGTTGGGGTTGGCCGCGAGGATTGCGCTCGCGGCCTTTTCCGCATTCCCGATAAGGTCGGTGCCATCGATCCCCTGCTCCGCGACGACCTTCACCTTGGGGAACTGACCGATTGTCTTCTTGAAGGCCTCGTAGCGCTGCTTGGTCACGAAGAAGTCGCCGGCCAGATAAACGATACCGACTTCGCCCTCTTCTTCGATCGCCTTTGCCATCAGGAGCGCAGAGGCAACGCCGTTACCATAGTTGTCCGAAGATACCGTGCTGACGTAGTCCTTGCCGATTTTCATCCCCTGAGGGACGTTGTCCATGAAGACGATCTTCACGCCTGCGTCGGCGGCTTTCTTGAAGGCTCCGGCCGTTGCAACCGGATCGACCGGAATGGACACGATGATCGATGGCTTCAGGGCAAGAACGGTTTCGATATCCGCGACCTGCTTTTCGGGTTTGAAGTTCGCGTCGGTCACCGACACGATCTTGATGCCCATCTTTGCGAACTGGTCCGTGAGGCCCGCGATTTGCGCGACCGCCCAGTCGTTGCGGTAGTGCAGAACGACGGCCGCCGTGGCGTTCATCGCCTTGATTTTCGTCAGTTCGTCGTCCGACAGCTGGATGCCGTCGGCCGAGCTCGGCGCTTCACCGTGCGGACCAAGGCTTTGAACCTTTCCGGACGCGAGGTCGTCGAGCATTTTCTGGACGTCGGCTTCCGCCGCCAGCAACTGCGTTGCCGTGGTGCATGCGATCAGGGCAGCCGCGCTGACCTGCAGGAAAAAGCGTCGATTCATGGTTTCCTCCCGTGTTGAATCGATGGACTTACTTAGTGAAGAAGTTCCGCAGGCTGTCGGCCAGCATCTCCGGCCGCTCCAGGGCGAGGCTATGACCGCAATCGTAGAGCTCGCCTGTCACGTCCTCCGCGAACAGCCGTGCCTGCTTCTGACCGAAGTCGCCCGTAAAGTGCTCCGCACCAATTACGAGGAGCGGCATCTTGAGCTTGTCAGCCGCCTGAGCCTTGGTGAACGCCTGGTTCTTGAACGTCTGGCGGTAGACTTCGAAGATGGGCCGCAGCCCGCCCGGACCTGTGCAGCAACGTACGAACTCGTTGACGGCGACCTCGGAGATCGCATGGGGGTCGTAGGTCTCCGCCTTCATCCACGTCGACCAGAACTCGCGCTCCTTGCCCTGGATCAGGTATTCCGGAACGTCAGGAACATGGAAGAAGCTCACATGCCATAGCCAGTGCCGCGCCTCGACGTTCTCCAGCGTCAGATGCGACCAGTCTTCGAGACCGAAGCCCGGCAAAAGCTTCTCGGCAAAGGAGAACTTCATCACGCGGTCGCGATTGAGGGCGGCGACCGCGTATGCGAACGCAGCTCCCCAGTCTTCACCGTGCAGGTAGAACTTCTCGTGGCTAAGCTGGGTCATTAGCTCTGCGAGATCAGCCGCAACCGTTTCCATGTCGTAGCCGTCCTTGGGCTTATCGGAATCTCCAAACCCGCGGACATCTGGCGCGACCACCGTGAAGTGCTCGGTCAACAACGGAAAGATCAGGTGCCAATAGAACGACGTCTTTGGCACGCCGTGGACGAGGAGGAGTGCCGGACCGCTGCCTGCGGTAACGTAGTGAAGCCTAACGCCGTTCACCGTGGCGCGGTGATGGGTGGCGGGTTTGCCCTGATGGTCGAGAATGAGGTTATCCATCTCCGCCTCCTCAGCGTGCGAACTGCGAGCGCATATCGAGGTAGTGCATCTCGATTTCGCCCTCGATCAGATCCGGAAGATCGGCAATGAACTTGACGTGGTACGGCATCGTGAAGTGATGATCGAGATCCGACCGGTCCTTCCAGTTTTCGTACATCACCCACTCGCCGGGATTTTCCTGGTCCTGATGGCAATCGTAATTGATGCAGCCAGCCTCACTCCGGCTTGGCTCGACCAGAGCCTTGAGGCGATTTCCGAGTTCCTCTTCGGCTCCCTTTTTTGCCTTCATGATTGCGATGACTGTGAGCTGTCGAGCCATTGGGCTTCTCCTTTTTTCGAGATGGCTTTCCCGTCCGCGGGCAAGCCCGCGTTACAAGGCGATTGTTTTTAGGGTTCTAGGCTAGGCCGTTTTCTTGACCTGGCTGAGTGCGACGGCGAGAACGATGATGATCCCGCGGACGATCAACTGTTGACTGTAGTCCAGCCCCATAAGCAGGAGGCCGTTGTTGATGATGCCGATGAGCAAGGCCCCGCACACCGCGCCGAGCACCGCCCCCTTGCCCCCGAAGAGACTGTTGCCTCCAAGGACGGCGGCCGCAATGACGGACAATTCGTCGCCTTCACCCAGCTGATAGCGGCCGGACTCGAGACGACCCGCATATAGGAGGCCAGCCACAGCTGCAGCCAAGGCGGTCATCATCAGAACCTTGAACTTGATGTTCGCCGTATTGACGCCTGTATATCGTGCCGCAACTGGATTTCCCCCGGTCGCGAGAACACGCCGACCAAATCCCGTCTTGCGTAGCAGGACATGGCCAACGATTGTGGCGAGCAACATCCATGGAAGCAGAACCGGAACCGAACCGAGGTCGCCACCGCCGAACCAGAAATTGAATCCGTCGTCGAGGATAGGCACGGCGGCGGTGTTGCTGATCCACATCGAAACGCCCTTCGCAACACCCATCATTGCCAACGTCGTCAGGAACGACGGCACGCCAATGCGCGTGGTAAGAAGGCCGTTGACTGCACCGACCACGAGTCCCGTGGCGAGCGCGGCGGAAACGCCGATGAACGGTCCGTGAGTTGCGATGACCATGGCGGCGACGACCGATACCAATCCAGCGACCGCACCTACCGACAGGTCAATTTCGCCGGCGGCGAGAACGAACACCATGGCCGTTGCAACAATCGCGATGATGGCGCTCTGACGAACGATGTTGAGCAGATTGTTGGTGCCAAGGAAACCGCGATCGCCGAGCGTGAACGCGAATATCACGAAGACGACGACCAGCGCGATGTAGATGATGTTTTCGCGCCATCGGGATTTGAACATCGAAAATGCTCCATTGGAATGGCCAGTGACCTGGATATTGTCGGGTTGAGAAGTCAGACTCATTGGAGCACCTCCGCCGCCTGCGCGGCTTCTTGGATTAGACCGTTCAGTTTCCGCTCTGCGAATTCGACCTGCGCCGCGTCGTCGGCTTCGTCGCCGGGACGGAGGCTTGCACGGTCAACACTCTTCACTAAGCGTCCCTCGTGCATGATCACAATGCGGTCGGACACGGCGAGGAGTTCGGGAATTTCAGAAGAGATCACCAGCACTGCGCGGCCGGCCGACGCGAGAGCCCTCAACAGCGTCACGATTTCGGTTTTGCTGCCGATATCGATGCCCGCCGTGGGCTCGTCGAGGACCAGAATGCGGGGACCAAGCGCAAGCCACTTTGCCAGCACAGCTTTTTGTTGATTGCCGCCTGAAAGGGTACGGATCGGCGCGTCGAGGTCAGATGCCTTGATGCGCAGGCTAGCCGCCTGCTCCTTGGCGATGCGCGTGACCGAGGATGACGGAAGCCACAACCAGCGGGTCAATTTCGAAATAGATGGGAGAGTGATGTTATCGGATATGCTGTGGTTAGGGAAAACGCCTTGCAGAAGGCGATCCTCGGGCACAAGCATCAATCCGTTTTCGATCGCGGTATCTGGATAGAGTTTCGAGAATGACTTCCCGTCGATAACTATTTCGCCGCTGCGTACGGCTTCGATACCAAAGAGTGCCCGAGCAAGAGCACTTCGACCACTTGCGGTCAATCCTGCGATACCGACGACCTCCCCAGCGCGAACCTGTAGGTTCACATCCTTCAGTTTGGATGTCGAAACGAAGCGCATCTCCAAAAGAACCTCACCGAGATGTCCTGTTTCCTTGGGCACATCGAAGAGACCCCGGCCCTTCCGCCCGACGATCTTCTCGATCATTTCCTCCATCGTCATCCCGGCGATTTCGGTCGTCTGGACGAGCTCACCATCGCGGAGAATGGTTGCGGAGTCTGCAATTCTGAATATCTCCGCCATCCGGTGGGAAACGTAGATGATTGCGACACCTTCGGCTTTTAGGCGGCGTAGAAAATTGAAAAGGTGTTCGATCTCGTGATCGGTAAGGGCAGTACTGGGCTCGTCAAGAATCAGAACCCGGGCTTTTTTCGCGACCGCCTTGACGATCTCGGTGAGCTGACGTTGGCCTGCGCTCAGGGAAGATACCGGAAGCGATGGATCAACCTCGACGCCCAACTGACGAAACAACTCGCCCGCTTTGCGTTCCGCGGAGCGGTCGTCTACCATCCCGAAACGGTCCCGCTTCTCCCGCGTGAGGAAAATATTCTGAGCAACCGTCATATTCGGGACTAGGCTGCCGTCTTGAAAAATCATCGCAATCCCGAGGTCGCGGGCTGTAACCGGATTCAAATTTCCGGCCGGTTTCCCACCGACTTCGATGGTGCCATCGTCACAAGCGACGACACCGCACAACACCTTGAGAACGGTCGATTTGCCAGCGCCGTTTTCGCCAAGCAGAGCACGAATTTCGCCAGACTTGACCTCGAACGAAACGTCGCGCAGCGCCTTGATGCCACCGTATGACTTGGTGACATTCGTCAAGCGAACAGCAACTTCGCTTTGATGCTTTGCACGATCTTCAAATTCTTTGGACATCGAAACCTCCCTTGGAACAAACATTCCGGAATTCTCCTCCCCGGTTAGTTCATTCCAAAATTAGGTAACATTCGGTCCACAATTTTGCAAGCACCACAAGGTTGAGTTTTTGCTTTTACATGCGCTCGGCCTAAAGTTCTTTTACTTACAGCGGGCTAATCAACTACTTTGAATCAATCTCGTCAGGAGAATCGTGCTTAACGCCAAGTCCGAGACAGAATGGTTGTATTGGGCCCTGGGAAAAACAAGCGGAGAGGGTTGGAGAGCCAGACGAAATTGCTTCGAAACTCGAAATGATTTCGGATACCACGGCCATCGCATTACGAGCTTAGCGGGCAGCGCGTTTTGCATGCGGAGCGGCAGAGGACGGCCTTTCTGTCTCCAGTCGTCGACAGAATTTGAAGTCGATAGATATTTCGAATTTCGAACTAATCCGTGTCGGAATTTTAGGAAGAATCGTCTGATTCTTAGTAAAGTTGGAGCATCTGCCCGATCGATTCGCCCGCAGAATCCGGCGCTTAGCTAGGGTTCGAATTCCCTGAATATAAGAACAGGTCGAACTAGCTTGACGGTGATCAACAACCCTCTGGACTGCCGCTCGCCGTTGCGCCACTCTATGACTATGGGTTTGGAAGTCTGCAGGCTGATGAATAGAGAACAGATGGTCGGAGGCTTCGGGGCGGCCGAAAATCGCGCGATGGAATTCAAGAGATGGATGGAGAAATCGGAAGGGGCTGCTCCGATCGAAAGACTTCCGAGATGAGCACCCATGATATCAGATGCGCGCGAGAGCGCTGATCCGCCAACCGCGTCCTTTTGAAGCCAGCGTTCGGCCGCTTGGGCGTCGAGCATGATACATGTGAGAGGATCGGCCAACGTCTGCCGAATTTTTTCGATCTGGTCGGCACTGTCCCCCTCGACGTCCCCAGGCGTTTCGGACCGACATCCACCGCAAAGCCACGATAACGACCATCCGCCCCAAGTGGCTCACCTACGACAAACAACGTCGTGATGATCTCCATAGGGCAATGATCTCAATCAGGGTCTGAAACCCCCACCTTTGAGCGACAGCAGCAGCGACCGCGGAAGGCACTCCAATCTCGTCGACACCGAGACTCCACAGAGTTTCGATTGAACCACCAGGGGCGTTCCCGTTGCTCAACATTCGAGCCAGTTCCGGCGATAGGGACATCTCATCGCAACAGAGAGGGCCGTGATGAGCGTCTGGCCATCCCAGCACGAGGTAACTAGCGGCGAAGATGCCCACATCAAGACTGACAACACCAAGTGACCGCTCCGCTTTTGATCGACTCCAACAGCTATCTTGAAGCTATCTTGAGGCGGGAGTGTTGATTTGCGCTGAGAGTTGACCCGGGATTTGCACTGAGAAAGCTGGATAAGCGCCTCGGTTGGCACGCCTGACCGGCGCCACACATCATCGACGGAGGCAAAGGCACTGTTCATACGTGCCGCAACAATCCGCGCTGCGTCAGCAACTGCCAATCCCTTTACGCGCCGGAAACCCAGCCTTACAGCATGCCGACCGGAATTGACGATCCGCTCCAGCGTGCAGTCCCATCGGGAACGATTGATACAGACCGGCCGCACCTCGACCCCGTGCGCTCTGGCATCGCCGACGATCTGGGCCGGCGCATAGAAACCCATAGGCTGCGAATTGATCAGCGCCGCGCAGAATGCTTCCGGGTAGTGGATTTGATATAGTTCGAGGCCTGAGGCTCGACTTATAAGCCTTAAGAAAGGTAGCGCCCCGAATCCCGACTAGAACGAAAGTGGCGTTCCGTCCCATGCGGAGCCTCATCTTCTGCGCTC
>NZ_JBNDHS010000080.1:0-28226 GCF_056755095.1 Rhizobium sp. SVR5-9E
GGTCGGGATGCGTACCGCCATGCGGCGCAGCTTTCCGCCTTTGCGAGCGACGGATTCAAGGTCATTGGAGCGGGATATGCCGTGCATTCAACTATCCTTTTTCTTCGGAAGCCTGGGGGCGCTTCAGTCAGCGACGAACATCAGATCGCTGAAAGGGGGTTATTGAAGAGCAGCGGTTAGGCTTGTGCTGCAATGCGGCATTTCTTTGATCGGCGTGGAAGATTAAGCCTTTGTTTTCTAAATATAACCTTGGCGCGAATAAATGCGTGCGCTTCGCCCCGCAGATAACATCTTGTCACCGCTTCGGCACGGCCTTGAGGTAGGCGGCGATTGCCTCGAGGTCGCTCTTCGGCAGGTGCGCGAGGTTCCTCTGGACCTCGGCCATCGAACCGCCGACGGTATCGAAGTCCGGGGTAAAG
Source organism: Rhizobium sp. SVR5-9E (assembly GCF_056755095.1). NCBI lineage: Bacteria > Pseudomonadati > Pseudomonadota > Alphaproteobacteria > Hyphomicrobiales > Rhizobiaceae > Rhizobium > Rhizobium sp. SVR5-9E. The sequence continues at coordinate 420 of NZ_JBNDHS010000080.1, forward strand.
CCGGTCTCGAAGTAGTTGGCGATATCGGCCTCGCTCCAGGAGCTGACGTCTTTGGACCCTGGCGTGATGTCCGGGATGCGGCCCGGGCCGTCCGGATTCGGAGCGCCCGCGAGCCACATATCGTTCTCGAGACCGCCGAGCGCGTCACGCGGCGTATGGCATTCGCCGCAATGGCCGGGGCCTTCGACGAGATACTGGCCGCGCTTCAGCTTGTCGTCCGGATTGGCGAGCGCGACGTGTTGCGCGTCGTTCAGATAGAGCAACTTCCAGCCGCCGAGCGCCAGCCGGATGTTGTAAGGGAACGGCAGCTCGTGCGGCGGCGCGACATTGGGGCTCTTCGGCAGCGTCTTGATGTAACCGAAAAGGTCGTTGATGTCCTTGTCGGTCATGCGCGTATAGGAGGCGTAGGGAAAAGCCGGATAGAGGTGCTGACCGCCGGGGCCCACGCCACGCTTCATGGCATTGCCGAACTCCGCCAGCGTCCACGAGCCGATGCCGGCCTTTTCGTCCGGCGAAATATTCGGCGTATGAAATGTGCCGAAGGGCGTTTTCAGCGCAAGGCCGCCTGCGAGCGTGAGCTTTGCATCGCCTTCGGAACCAGGTGCCGCATGGCAACTGACGCAGCCGCCTGCCCAGAACACCTGCTCGCCGTTCTTCAGATCCGGCGCACCGAGATTGGCCCAGTGGCTTTCCGGCAGCGCGCTCGGCGCGGTGATGAAGTAAAAAACAGCACCGCCAATAAAGACGACACCGATGAGACAGAGCACAAACCGGATGAATCTACGGACCACGCGCCGCTTCCTCTTTTTACCGATGCAACGGCTAAAGATAAACCGGTCCGCGCCGGCGGCAAGGCAGGCGCGGACCGATGGATTGGAGGGGAATAGTCTGTTTGCTATTCTGTCTTCAGGCGGTAGATCTCGTGACAGCCGCCGCAATTGGCGCCGAGCGTCTTCAGCGCACCGCCGACTCCGGCCGCGTCGGCCGGAAGCTGGGCAAGGATCGTCTCAGCGTCGGTTCCGAGCTTCGCGGCGCGTGCCTTGAAGTCATCCATGTTCTGCCAGATCTTCGGGCTCGCGGCCTTGTCGCCCGTTTCCGTGCCCGGCTTGAACTGGTCGGGGAAAACCTTGGCGGTTTCGGAGATCGTTGTCAGCGCCGTCTTGATCACCTCGGCGTCGTAGGGCTTTTCACCTTTGGCGATCGCCGCCAGCGCGCCGGCGGCAGCACCGTTCTTCTTCATCAACGCTGAGCGCGCTTCGTGCGTGCCGTCCTGCGCGAAAACCGCCGTCACCGCCACGCCGACAAGCAAGACACCCGCCGCAATTGCCTTGAATTTCATATCTTCACTCCTTTTGATACCGAGATCTTTGGAGGCCGGCGCCTCATATTCGCGGCCGCATGATGGCAAATATATTCAAGGCTCGAAGTAACAAGTGGGTGATATCACAACAAATTCAGAATGGTAATGGCGCGCCTCCACGCACTTTTGACGGAGGCGGTCCATCCTATTGCACCATCCTCCAGCCATGCCAGGCGGTCAGCACGGAGACGATGATCAGCAATGCACCGGCGACGCGGCCGACGACGATCGTTGCCTGCGGATTGGAAATCAGCAGCTGGCGGCTTCGCGATGCTGTCAGCGCCACCGCGCCGTAGATGGCGAACTGCGTGGCGAGCGTCATGGCGCCCATGATGAGCCCCTGCAGCCAGATCGGCCCGTAGGCCGGCTTCAGGAACTGCGGGTAGATGGCGAGCATGAACAGATAGGCTTTCGGATTGATGAGGCAGGTGATCGCGCCCTGCCGGAAGGCGCGCCAACCGGAGCGCACGCTCCCCTCGCCCACCGCATTCACCGTGATGGAACTGCGGATCAGCGTGAAGCCGATCCAGATCATGTAGGCCGCGCCCAGAAAGAGCAGCGGATTGAACAGCGAGGGAATGAGGCTCGCGAGGATGCCGACGCCGATCGCGCCATAAAGCGAATGCACCGCCCCGCCGGCCATGATGCCGGCGGTTGCCGCCATGCCACGGCTTCGGCCGCCGGTCAGCGAATTGGCGAGCACGAAAAGCATGTCCATGCCCGGCACGATGATGATGCCGAAGAGAAGCGTGAAGAAGAGCCAGAGGTTTTCGGTGTAGGTCATGTCAGTTGTCTGCCTTCAAATCCGGCGGCCGGCTTTGCGAACCGCCTTGTATTTCAATTCGATAGGCAGATGGTATATGCAAGGCCAACTGACAGTGTATTGTCAGGAGCCTTCATGGAGACCGGCAAAAATGCGCAAGGCCGCGCGCCTATTCGAGATCATCCAGATTCTTCGGCTGGCGAAGAAGCCGATGACGGCTCAGGCGATGGCCGATGCGCTGGAAGTGACCGTGCGCTCCATCTATCGCGATATCGCAGCGCTTCAGGCGATGCGCGTGCCGATCGAGGGCGGGCGCGGCATCGGCTACATCATGCGGCCGGGCTTCGACCTGCCGCCGCTGATGTTTTCGATCGAGGAGATGGAGGCGATCGTACTGTCGCTGGCGCTGCTCGAGCGAACCGGCGATGCCGAGCTGAAGCAGGCGGCCAAACGCGTGAACCAGAAGATCGCCGGCGCAGTGCCCGGACCGCTGCGCCAGGCGATGGAGAACAAGGCACTCTTTGCCTGGGGTGCGGTGGCGCAAGCGCCCGCCGGTTTCGATCTCGGCATGGTGCGCCGGGCGATCCGCGACGAGCAGAAGCTGGCGCTCGACTACCGCGACGAACTCGGACGCGCGAGCGAACGCACCATCCGCCCGATCGCGCTGATCTATTATTCGCACTATGCCAATATCGTCGGCTGGTGCGAGCTGCGGCAGGCGATCCGCAATTTCCGCAGCGATCGGGTCGAGCATTGCGAAACGGCAGCCGCCTTTTTTCGCGGCGGAGGCGACCGGCTGCGGGAGGATTGGATGAACGGCTGGGCCACCCCTCCGGCAGCCGGTTAGCGCATCAAAGATTGGCGCCGCCCGAAACCTCGATGCGCTGGCCGTTGACCCAGCGGTTGTCGTCCGACAGCAGCGAGGCGATCATCGGGCCGATGTCATCGGCGATCCCGGCACGGCCGAGCGCGGTCGAGTCGGCGACCATCTTGTTGTACTGTGGATTGTCGCGCACCAGACCGCCACTGAAATCCGTCTGGATGGCGCCGGGTGCGACCGTATTCGCCGTGATCCCACGAGGGCCGAGTTCCTTTGCGAGATAGCGCGTGAAGACTTCGATCGCCCCCTTCATCGAGGCGTAGGCGGAAATGCCGGGTACGGTGAAGCGCGCAAGCCCGCTCGATATGTTGATGATCCGGCCGCCATCGGCCATCAGCGGCAGGAGCTTCTGCGTCAGGAAATAGACGCCCTTGAAATGCACGTTGACCAGTTCGTCGAACGCTTCCTCAGTCATCTCCGCAATTGAAGCGTGGTGGCCCGCCCCCGCATTGTTGACCAGATAGTGAAAATGAGTCTGGCCAAGGGCTTGCAGGACGTCTCCCACCTGGCTCACGAAGCCGTTAAAGTCGGCTATCCGCCCGGTGTCGAGCTGCAGCGCGATGCCCTTCGCGCCAAGCGCCTCGATCTCGGCGACCGCAGCGTCGGCTTCTGCCCGATTTGCGCGATAGGTGAAGATGACATCGACACCGCGCTTTGCGAGATTGACGGCGGTGTTGCGGCCGAGGCCCCGGCTGCCGCCGGTGACGATGGCGACCCTGGATACTGTTTTTGCTTGGTTTTCGTTCGGCATCTTTTCTTCCTCTGTCGGAGTTGATGGCTGCAGAGTAAGCCCGGGAGGCGGCCCTATTGAATGCCGGAACTCTCGAATTTCTTGCCTATTCCTCCAACCGCCTTGCGGGTAACGCGCCCATGCCTCATATGGTTTCAGCGGCCGGACCGTAGGCGGCAAGGAGAACTCGGGAATGCTGAGAGCGCTGAAAGAGGCAATCCAAAGCTATATCGACAGCACCGCCGGAAAGGCGGACGGCCGCTTCCAGACGCCGGTCGAGGCGCTCTCCGTGTCGCGGGTCAGCCAGCCCGTGATGCCCCACCACATGATCTACCGGCCGACCATCTGCATCGTCGTCCAGGGCGCCAAGCAGATCATGGTGGGCGACCGCTCTTTCGACTATCACGAGATGCAGTCGCTCGTTGTCACCTTCGAGGTGCCGGCCCTCGGGCAGATCACCAAGGCGAGCGAGGAGGAACCTTATATCGGCCTCAACATCGACTTCGATGCCGTGATCCTGCGCGAAGTGATGGAGGCGATGGAAGAGCCTCCGCGGCCTGCGGGCGACGGTGCTGCCGGCGTCTTCGTACAGGATTTCGACGGCGTGCTGGCCGACTGCGTGTTGCGGCTTGTGCGCCTGACGCAGACGCCGAAGGCGATCCCCGTCCTCTATCCGGCTATCATGCGCGAGATCTGCTACTGGCTATTGACTGGCCCGAACGGCGCGGAAGTCAGCAAGCTTGCGCTGCCGGGCAGCCATGCGCGCCGGATGACCGACGCGATCAACCTGCTCAGGGAGAACTTTGCCGAGCCCATGCGCATCGAGCAGCTTGCCGCCGTGGCGCGGATGAGCCCCTCCTCCTTCCACCAGCATTTCAAGCAGCTCACGGCGATGACGCCGCTGCAATACCAGAAGAATCTCCGGCTGCTCGAAGCGCGCCGCCTGATGGTTTCGGGCGGCGTGAGCGTCGCAAGTGCCGCCTATCAGGTGGGATATGAAAGCGCCTCGCAGTTCAGCCGCGAATATGCCCGCATGTTCGGCACGCCGCCGAAGCGCGACGTGACGGAAATGAAGGTCCAGCCGCTGCAGGCGGTCGCCTAAAACGCGAGCGTGCGGCTTTCCTCGCGGCCGAAGCCGCGGATTTCCAGACGGTCGGCGAAGGCTTCGACGATGGCGAAGGTGTTTTCCGTTTCGGTGTCGACCATGCCCTTGAAATTGACGAAGTGGCAGCCGCCGCTTTGGCCATAATTGCCCACGTGATTGTGCCCGCAGAAATAGGCCACCGCATTGTCGTGTTCGGCAAGGAGGCTCACGATGCGCTCGGCATCCCACATATTGTGGTCATTTTCCGGATAGACCGGATAGTGGCACATGACGATGACGCGCTCGCCGGCGGCCTGGGCCCTCTTCAGGACAGCCCGCAGCCAGAGGAACTGCACGTCGCCCAGGGAGGCGTTCCAGGGATTGGCATTGACCGCGCCTCGTGCCCTCAGTGCCTTCAGCCGCTCATCGGCCAGCGCGCGGCGCGGGTCGTTCTCGGGCGGCGCAAAGACGCTGACCTCGTTGCCGTCGAGCATGACGAAACGGGTGCCGCCGACGGCGAAGTCATAATAGGGCTCGCGCATGCCGACCCTGTCGAAGACCGAGGCAAGACGGTCCTTCGCGACGGCGAAATCGTGGTTGCCGAGCAGGAAATAGCGCTCGTGCCTGAGCTTGTCGTAAAGCGGCAGGATGGCATCGAAGCTTTCCCAATTCCCGTCGATGATATCGCCAAGCGTCACGACGAAAGCGAGGTCGGCCTTGTTGAATTCGGCGATGGCTTCGGAGACCTTCGCGAGACTGTTGGCATAGTAGCGGTCCATCGCGAGATCGGGCGCGAGGGCGGCATATTGCGGGTCAGCGATGACGCCGAAACGAAAAAGGGGATTTTCGGTAGAGGACATGGGGCTCGTTTAGGATTGGCGGGTGACAGGGATGTGACGATGACGGGGTGTGTTTGGTTGCTTGCGAACCGGCGCATTCGGATCAACCGAGTGAACGGATATCTCGAGCGACCTCGCTCATATCATTGTTGAGTTGGTGATCCCTGCGCTCGAACGTGCGGACCACGGCGTTCGGAATCGCTTTCGCATAGAGATGAACATGGGCAGCCGGCACCACGGCATCGTCGGCACCATGATAGAGATAGACGGGAACGCCGGGGGGAAGGCATTCTGAGAAGTCCTTGCAATCGGCGATATCATCGCTCGGCCATCCGCCTTCACCGACGAAGGGTGCCGCGATGACAAACAGCCCGTCGAACCTTTGTTTCGGTGGCTGCTCGGCAAGCACATGGATCAAGATGGTACCGCCGATCGAGTGGCCGACGAGAATTGCCCCATCCTCCAGGGATTCGAATTCTCCGATGAGCGCAACCTTCCAGGCCGAGTAACTAGGATCGTCCTCGCCGGGCATTCGGGGGTAGCGGACGGCATAGCTTTCGCCGAGTTCGCGCTCAAGGCTCGCCACGAGCTTATCGTCCCAGCGATCGTGGACGCCTTCGCCGGCTCCTTGAATGAAGAGGACCTGCTTAGCCATGGCGGCATTTTATTCGGCAAATGCTGCTGGGTGCAAGGCCGGGCTACGGTGGGTTATGTTTGGCTGCTTTGCGCCAACAGCGGCCATAAGGCTTGGGATCATCAACGACTTTTCTCTCGAAGAGCCTCCGCGATCACCGAAAACGCGGGAAGATTCTGCCGACGGCTTGGATAGTAAAGATAATAGCCCGCGAACTTGGGTGTCCAGTCATCGAGGATGAGCTGGAGACGCCGTTCCGCGACATGCCTTTCGACATAGCTTTCCGGCACGAAGGCGACGCCATATCCTTGAAGGGCTGCGTCCACCATCTCACGATCAGTGTTGAAGATGAGCTGACCCTCCACCCTCACTCGGACCTCCTCGTTGTTCTTTTCGAACTCCCAGCCGTAGAGCCCGCCCACCCGGTCGAGACGCCTGTTGATGCAGTTGTGATGCATAAGCTCTTGCGGCGTCGTCGGCACAGAGCGGGTCTTGAAATAGTCGGGGGACGCTACAGCGACCAACCGCCAGTCCGGCCCGATCCGCACCGCGACCATGTCCTTCTCAAGGCTCTCGCCGAGGCGCACGCCCGCGTCGACGCCGTCTTCGACGATGTTGCGGAAACTGCTGTCGACGTTAAGTTCCAGCTTGATATCTGGATATTCCCCGAGGATGGGGGAGAGCTTCGGCCACACCACGCTCTCCATAGCGTGGTTTGACAGGGTAATCCTTACGGTGCCTACGGGCTTGTCCCTGTACGCCATCAAGGCCTCGATGTCGGCCTCGATCTCCGAGATGCGCGGCGCGAGTGATTGCCGAAGGCGCTCCCCAGCTTCCGTGGTCGCCACGCTCCGTGTCGTGCGCGTCAGGAGCCTGAGCCCCATCCGTGCTTCGAGTTCCTTGACCGCGTAGCTGAGCGTCGACTGCGCAACGCCCAGCTTGGCCGCGGCCCTCGTGAAACTGCGCTCCTCCGCGACTGCGAGAAACAGGAGCAGCTCATTGAAGTTCTCGCGGGCCATGATGACTCTCCGGATGGGTCGGCTGCAGATCATTAATAGCCGAATTCGATAAATCCATGCAAATTGCGACGGCTAATCCGAGCTATCCAGTGGTGCTATCTATCTCCCGAAAGAATGACGCGGGCATTCGGCCCGAACAGGAGACGACCATGCTCAGCACTGTGCTTCGCGCCCCCGGCGACATCCGCTGCGAGGAAGTCGCAGAACCCAAAATTCAGAAACCCGCCGACGCGATCATCAAGCTCGCTGCGTCCGCAACCGTCCCCACTGCATGAACAGCCCCTTTCGAGGTGAACGACCGATGGACATGACCTACGACATGAGGACGGAAACGAAGACCACGCCTTGGAGTGCCGTCATCTGCATGATGCTGACCTCCTTCGTGCTCGTCGCGTCGGAATTCATGCCGGTCAGCCTGCTGACGCCGATCGCTGACGAACTGGGGATCACCGCAGGCCAGGCGGGTCAGGCGATTTCGATCTCAGGCTTCTTCGCGGTCATCGCTGCCTTGTTCAGCAACGTGCTGCTCGCGCGGTTCGACCGACGCTTGGTGATCCTTTCCTACACCATCGTGCTCGTGGCTTCGGGTCTGGCGGTCACGTTTGCCCCGAACTACCTGGTGTTCATGTTCGGCCGCGCCCTTATCGGGGTGTCGATCGGCGGCTACTGGTCGTTGTCGACCGCGATCATCGCCCGCATCGCTTCCGGTTCCGACGTGCCGAAGGCTCTCGCCATGCTCCAAGGCGGCAGCGCCCTGGCGGCGGTCATCGCAGCTCCGCTCGGAAGCTTCCTAGGGGGCCTGATCGGCTGGCGCGGCGCCTTCTTCGTCGTAGTGCCGATCGCCGTTGTCGCCTTCGCCTGGCAGGCCATCGTCTTGCCCCGGATGCCGGGTGGCCAGGGCGGTTCGCTTGGCCGGACGTTCAGCCTCATGGGCAACCGCGAGTTCGCGCTTGGCATGACAGCGATGATCCTGTTCTTCATGGGACAGTTCGCACTGTCGACCTACCTGAGGCCGTTCCTTGAGGACATCACCCGTCTCGGCGTCAACGTGCTCTCGCTCGTCCTTCTCGGGATTGGACTTGCCGGTCTCGCCGGAACCTCGTTGATACCCTCCATCCTGCGCGCTCACATGGCGCACGTTCTGATCGGGTTTCCGGTGGTTCTGGTGATCATCGCCTTGGCGCTCGTCGGTGTGGGTCCCTTTGCGTTCGCAACGGCTGGTCTGCTGGTTCTTTGGGGTTTGCTGACGACGCCGGTTCCGGCGGCTTGGACGACCTGGATGACCCGCGTTATCCCCGACCACCTTGAAGAAGGCGGAGCCTGGTTCGTCGCGCTTATTCAGTTCGCGATCACCTCAGGGGCATTCGCGGGTGGGCTACTATTCGACAGCGCCGGATGGTGGAGTCCGTTCGTGTTCAGCGCGGCTGTTTTTCTGGCATCGGCGATCATCGCGGTCATATTTACGCGCTCGCCGCACAAAAACGCATAAGGAGTATTACTCATGGATATCATCCGAAACGGCTCGCAGGCATCAAGTAAAGGTCCCGCCGACTGGTTCAGCGGCACGGTTCGCGTCGATCACTTGTTCCAACCGAACAGTTCCCGTCGCGCCGCCGCGGCCCTCGTCACCTTCGAACCAGGGGCACGCACGGCCTGGCATACGCATCCGCTTGGCCAGACCCTGATCGTCACCGCCGGCCTCGGCCGGGTCCAGCGCGAAGGCGGTTCTGTCGAGGAAATCCGCCCAGGAGATGTCGTGGGGTTCGAACCCGGCGAGCGGCACTGGCACGGTGCTGCTCCGAACAACGCCATGAGCCACATCGCCATTCAAGAGAACCTTGATGGCAAGGTCGTCGACTGGATGGAACAGGTCACCAACGAGCAATATGAGGCTTGGCAACAACCCATAGCGCGAACGTGACGCTGTTATATCGTTCCAACACTGCAAGCCGTTCTCGTTGAATCGCAGCGTGGCAGTTTCTGCACGCTCCCTCTCAAGTTCGGCCGACAAGTCTGCAACACGTCGATGTTGCTCCAGCGTCGCACGAGCCGCATCCTTGTTCTCGTCTGCCTCAGCCATATCGCCTCTCTGAGGATGTCGGGACGAAGATAGACATCTTGTGAGGTAAGAAAGAGCGGGGTTCGCAATGACCGTTTTGGGCCGGATGTCGCCTTCGCGCCAGGAGCTGACATCGCATCCAGCCGTTGGCACTCAATGATCAGGCCGATCTCCGGTGACCGGTTCGGACCCCAACATCGTGGCAGCACAGCGCTGGCAATGCACATCAGCTCTCTGTAAGGCCACACGGAGCGAGGACGCCGGCTCGACATTGGCACGGTGTGGCTGCCGGTCGCATACAGACGAGGCGGTGCGGGTCAACTTCCCCCTTTGCCCGCCTGCCCAGCCCATGTGCTCGGCGGCAGTCAGCGGATTGAAGAAGAGCCTCCAGCGCACTAGTTGCCGCCACGCATGCCAAAGCCTGTGTGGTGAGGGCGATGTCAATGCCTGCTGAACATGAGGTAACGAAATCTGAGGAGGGTTCCATGCCAAGCATGCGCGCTGTTGAAGTCAAAAACGCCAACGGACCGTTAGAACTTGTCGAACGCGAGGTTCCGAACCCCGCTGCCGGCCAGGTTTTAATCAAGGTCCAGGCGTGCGGAATATGTCATAGCGACGCGTTTACGGTGATGGGGGCATTTCCCGGCATTGCCTACCCGCGCGTGCCAGGCCACGAAGTGGTCGGAGTTATCGAGAAAGTCGGCGAACGGGTGCCCAATTGGCAGCCTGGCCAACGCGTCGGGGTCGGCTGGCATGGCGGCCATTGTGGGCATTGTCGCTCCTGCCGACGTGGCGATTTCATAACCTGTGAGAACGCGCAAATTCCGGGGATCAGCTATGACGGCTATTCTGACTACATGGTTGCGCCTTTCGAAGCGCTGGCTGCAATCCCGGATGAGCTCGAGGCAGCCGAGGCCGCGCCCCTTCTATGCGCTGGGATCACGACCTACAACGCATTGCGCAACAGCGGCGTTCGCGCGGGCGATACCGTTGCAGTGCTTGGTATTGGCGGTCTCGGTCACCTTGGGGTGCAATTCGCCGCGAAGATGGGCTGTCGCACGGTCGCCATCGCACGCGGCGCCGACAAGGAGCCGTTGGCGCGCAAGCTTGGTGCCCATCACTACCTTGACAGCACGGCACAGGATGTGGCCGCCGAGCTAAGCAAGCTGGGTGGAGCCCGCGTGATCCTGTCCACCGTTACCAATTCGCAGGCGATGAGCGCGGTGCTTGGCGGGCTGGCCGTTGATGGCAAGATGATCGTGGTTGGCGCTTCACCCGATCCGATCGAGGTCTCCCCGTTTCTGTTAATTGGCGGCCGCCGCGGCATTCAGGGATGGCCGTCTGGGACCTCGATTGACTCGGAGGACACCCTGGCTTTCAGCGCCCTCGCCAACATTCGGCCAATGATCGAAACAATGCCGCTCGAGCGGGCTGCAGAGGCCTATGAGCGGATGATGAGTGGCGCGGCGCGGTTCCGGATGGTCATAACGACCGGCAAATAGTCCGTCTGTACCGAAACAGAAATGTCTGGCGACGCGCACCGAACAGTCGCCAGACGAACATGCAGCGCAACGAGGAAGCCGCGATTAAAAATTGCTGTGTCATTAGCCGGTGGCAGTAGGCGGTCGCATCTTTCCTTGCGAGAGTCGCTGGGCCGTGCTCTCATGCTGGGCGTTCTTTGGAACTGACATGGGTCAACCTCGGGGATGACTATGAAGCTGGTTAAAATGTTACTCAGGTCTTCGCTCGTCTCATCGGTGGTTGCCATGATGATGGCGGTATCGCCGGTGACAGTTCCACGTGAGGCAAACGCTCAAACCAATATCAACATCAACATCGGGATCGGCACCGATCTCAATAGAGGTCGCGGGATAACCTGCAGTCAGGGAGAGCGCCTGCTCCGTAATCGCGGCTTCCGGGATATTCGTCGCATCGATTGCCGGAGCAGGTTCTTCGTCTATCGCGCCTGGCGCAGCAATGCACGCTTCGAGATCGCAATTCGTCAACGCGATGGCCGCGTTGTCGACATGCAGAGAATTAGTCGGCGGCGATAGCTTCGCGCCGATTTTAATCTAACGCAGCGAGATTTCGCCAACTACATGGGCATGCCATTTCGCAGCTACCAAGATATCGAAAGCGGTCGCAGCCCCGCTCGGCCCGGTCATTTAAGGGCCGCGGAGATGGCGGCGATTACGATTGCTCGAGAGTCCTCGGAGCGAGCCAAGCGCTTCCTCTACATCTCAAAGACATGATTCTGTCGGTTGCAAAGACGCTCGACCGATAGCAAGCCCGCTCCGGGTTAAGGGCGGGCTGTGGTGGGATTGGCTGCTTACTCAGCGGGCGCGTAGCCTTCGGGTCGCTCCCCTTAGAGCATGCGAAACATAACGAAGGCGTCGACGTAACCGCGCGAAGGATGAAGGAAGACTTCGGGAAGCCGCCCGACAATCTCAAACCCAAGAGACTGCCATAGCCGCACCGCGCGTTCGTTGCTACTGATGACGAAGTTGAACTGCATTGCCCGAAAGCCCTTCGCGCGAGCATGCGCAAGTGAGTGCTCGTGCATTTGCCTGGCCACACCTCGGCCACTTGCCGCTGCGTCTGTCATATAACCGCAGTTGCAAACATGTCGTCCGCCGCCCGCCTGGTTCGCGCGTATGTAGTATGTTCCGAGGATCAGGCCATTCTCTTCCGCGACGAACGTTTCACGGTCCGAACCCATCCAGTAAGCCAATGCATCGCTTTTGCTAAGATTGGGGTCGAGCGCATAAGTCTCGCCGGCGCGAATTGTCGGACCAATGATCCGCCAGATGGCGCTTCGATCATCGTTGCTCGCGGGCCGGATTAGCATCCCTTAAACTACCGTGGAAATAGAGCACACGCAACGCGCTCGGCGGTATCAGCTAACTCCGGCTTGTCGGTCTCGACGCCGCCGCCGTTCTGTTCCCGCCAGCGGGCTGGTTTATAGCGATCGCGGTAGCGACCCTCGACCCAATCGTCAGCCCTTTTCGCGAGGTCTATCCCGCCTGACGCTTTCGCGCCTCTGGCTGGCGACCTTGTTTGGGGAACTTTCATTATTGGCCTCACAGACGCCGAGCTTGTCCACCCATTCGCCGGCCGGACAAGGATATGCGTCGGCTAGTGCCCATGCGCCGAAGGCCTGAGCGTTGTATTTAGCAATTTTCGGATGCGCCTCTCCGTATACAACAACGGCTCTTGCCTCCGTCGGTGATGACCGCTTTGGGCCGAAAGCCGTCGTCGCACTGCGCCGCATTGCGCCAGTAGCGGTCATGGGCGATTGACCTAACCACAATGATGCTCTTGGTCGACTGACCGACGCACAAGCCGACGTTCAAGCCAGCGGTTCTCCAAACGTGATCCGAGCCCGAACCCTGGTTCAAGATGCGGCAGTCAGTTCCGGGGTCGCCGAGGGGTCCTCAGTTGACAAATGACCGGCGGCCCATAGTCTGCGTGTACGCCTTTGAGATCGCCATCGTTTTTCGGAGATGAGGATCATGCCTATGGCAAAGTGCTTGAGACGGTTTCTGCTGGTGAATCTTGCCCTTTGCCTTTCTGCTTTCGCGGCGGGCGCTGCGACGCTGGACACGCTCACCCAGCGCGGCAGCGTGCGCATCGGCTATATCGCCGACGAGGCGCCCTTCTCCTCCAGCAAGCCGGGCGCCAATCCGACGGGATATGCCATCGATCTCTGCGGCAAGATCGCCGATGAAGTAGAGCGTCAGGTTCCGCAACTGAAGCGCGAATACGTCGAGATGACGCTCGCCAACGGCTTCGATGCGGTGAAGAATGGACAGGTCGATCTGCTCTGCGGTGCGATCACCGTCAATTTGAAGAGGCGGGATATCGTTGACTTCTCACAGCCAATCTTCCTGACGGGGGCGACCGCGCTGCTCCGCAAGGATTCGCCCAACAACCTGCAGACTCTTTTTCTCGACAAGCCCGCTGTCCGCCCCGTTAACCGGCGTGTCGCATCCACGCGCGTAATCGGCGTGCGTGCAAGCACGACAACGGCAGCGACGCTGCGCGACGCACTGGCAACCCAGGTGTCGGAGACGAAGCTTGCCGATTTCGAGACGCACGAGGACGGGCTTGCCGCGCTGGAGGATCACAAGATCGATGCCTATATCGCCGATCAGGTGCTGCTCATCAGCCTGGCTACGCGGGCGCGCGATCCGTCCTCGCTCGAGATCGGCGATCGCCTGCTTACGCATGAACCCTATGCGATAGCGCTACGCCGCGACGACGCCGACTTCCGCCTGCTGGCCGATCGTGCGTTGACGGATTTCTATCTGTCGGACGATTTTCTGCCGCTGCTGGAAACCTATTTCGGAACGGAAGCGCCGATGCTGCACACGCAAATCATGATGGAGCATGTGCCCTATTGATATCTCGCGACATACGACCGCTTCGAGCCGGAACCAGTCCTCAACTTCGCAGGAAGCCCAAACGAAAACACCCGGCGTTGCAAGGCGCCGGGTGCTGAAAACGGATCGCGAGGGATCGCTTACTTCGTTGCCGCTTCGTAGCGCTCCAGGACATAGTCCCAGTTGATCAGGCTGTCGATGAAGGCTTCGAGATACTTCGGGCGGGCGTTGCGGTAGTCGATGTAATAGGAGTGCTCCCAGACATCGACGCCGAGGATCGGGGTCGCGCCGTGAACGAGCGGGTTTTCGCCGTTCGGGGTCTTGGAGATCTCGAGCTTGCCGTTCTTGACGGAAACCCAGGCCCAGCCGGAGCCGAACTGTGTCGCGCCGGCATTGGCGAAGTCGGCCTTGAACTTGTCATAGCCGCCGAGATCGGAGTTGAAGGCTGCTTCCAGCTTGCCGGGCAGCTTGTTGCCGCCGCCGCCCTTCTTCATCCACTTCCAGAAATGGATGTGGTTGTAGTGCTGGGCGGCATTGTTGAAGAGGCCGGCATTGGTGCCGAAGGACTTCTTCACGACCTCTTCGACCGAGAGATCGGCCATGCCTGCTTCAGCCGCGAGCTTGTTGCCGTTGTCGACGTAAGCCTTGTGGTGCTTGTCGTGGTGATACTCCAGCGTCTCCTTCGACATGAAGGGTGCCAAAGCTTCGTAGTCGTACGGGAGTGCGGGCAATTCGAAAGCCATTGTAGTCTCCTCTTATGTGGTGGTTCGGCAGGTGAGGCGGAACATAGGAGTGGAAACGGACCGAGGCAACGGTGGAAACATCAAAAAAACGACAACCTGCGAGGAAAATTTGCCTCGCGTTCAGGTCTCGCTTCGGCGGCCGAAATCGCTGATCATGGCGGCATCGAACCAAGCTTTGCGCAGGCACCAGACCGCAAGGAACCAATGATGCAAAGGAATAATATCCGCCTCTTCTCCGTCGTGCTTGTCGCGATGACCGCAGGCAATGCGGCGGCGTCCTCGGACGAGGCGTGGAAGGAATTTGCCGCGGATGTGGAGGCCAAGTGCAAGGAGGCCGCCGCCCCGTCGGTGGTCGATGCGAGGGCCGTGGTCGATCCCTTCGCCAGCGAGCATTACGGACTGGCGCTGGTGACCGGCAGGCCGAAAGGCGCCAACGGCTTCGTCACGCATATCTGCGTCTACGACAAGCGATCGAAGGCTGCGGAAATCGGCAGCGAGCTGGACACGCAGGCGCTCGACCTGCTGCCGGAAGAATAAGGCGCGCCGCCGCCCCGCCTGCGCATCAAAAAAGCTGTTGATTTCATCGAAGGATGTTTTGACATGCCTTAATCTCGTGGCGTTAGATGCGCCACAAGTTATCCGGGCAAAGATCGTTAGGGCAACCTTTGAGAGGATCAACTTAATTAGCGTGAATTCATAAATAGAACTGCTTTTTGACATCGAACTTTTGGGGCGCGAGTGATGGTCATGAGTTTTTTCCGCCGCGGCGAAGAGACCGGCAAGACGGGGGTGCAGGTAGCAAGCCCAGCCTATCGTCAGATTTCGATAACCGAACAGCCGGTGAGCCTGAAGGCGGCAGCGCCCCAGCCTTACCAGGTTCCGGAGATCAACGATTTCGAGGCGTTCGGCTCGGCTCTGGAAGAAAACCAGCAGAATTCGCAGGACCTGCTTGCCAGCCTCTCCTCGCTGCAGGAACGGGTTTCGACGCTGCTCGGCGCCCATGGCCAGTCTCTGAACGAGACGGGTGCGCTCAGGGCCGAATGCACGCGGATCAGCTCGCTTCTGGACTATGAAAGCGGCGCCCGCCGCAAGGCCGATCAGGAGAATGCCCGCCTGACAGGCGAAAACAAGGACGTTCGCACGGCCAACACCCAGCTGCGCACGGAGATCGATGCCATTCGCGAGGAATTCGCCAAGCTGCAGAATGTCCACGGCGTCACCTGCGAGGAGTTCAGCATCATCGAGATGCGCCTGCGCGACGCCGAGGGCGAACTCGCCGAGCGGGCGATGCAGTATGACGAGGCCTCGACGCTTCTGAAGCGCGCCCAGCAGGAGCTCGACAACCGCAGCCGCGAGCTGTCCGCGACCCGCGAAAAGCTCGATCTGGAAACGACCGCCCATCAGCTTCTGGCCGAGACCTCGCGCCGTGAAAGCACCATGCAGGCCCGAGACCTCGCCCGCCTGACGGAAGAGCGCGGCCACCTGAAGGCAAGCCTGATGGAACAGGAGGCGCTGGTTGCCAACCTGCAGACGGCGGTCGCCAACCTGAAGCAGGAACTGTCGCTGGTAGAGGAACGCCACAAGCGGGCCGAAGTCGAGCTGCATACGTTGCAGACCTCCTCGGCGCTCGAAATCGCCCACCTGACGACCAAGACCGAGGCCGTCGGCTCCAAGGCGGAACTCGTCGAGAAGCTGCTGATCACCGCCAACGGCCGCAACAAGATGACGGACGAGGAGCTGCAGGCGGCGCGCGCCGAGATGAAGCGGCTGAAATCCGAGCTCGCGGCGACGATCTCGCGTGCCGAGCGCGTCGAGGACGAGCTGCGCCGCGCCCGCATGAGCGGCACCGAGAGCGAAACGGCGCGCCGCGAACTTGCCGCCTACAACAACGAACTGACGGTGAAGCTGCGCGAGACCGAAAGCCTGCGCTCACGCCGCGACCGCGAGGCGGATGCCATCAAACGCGATCTCGATACGCGTATCGATTCCGACCGCCATGAGATCAGCCAGCTGCGCACCAGCCTGGAGATCGCCAAATCCGAAATCCGCCAACTGCGTGCCGAGCGGGCGATCCTGAACGGCCAGCTGGAGGTGGCGCGCGGCGAGCGGGCGATGGCAGCGCCCACCGTCTTCGAGGAGCAGGAAAGCGCGCGGATGCCGGCAGCGCATTTTTCGCCGATCATCGAGATTTCCGAGAAGTCGCTCCGCATGCATGACAGCGCAGTCGTGGCCGATGAAGACCCTGCGCTTTACGAGCGTGGCGAGCGACCGGGTATGCCCACCGCGGAGTAAGCGAACAGCTGCATCTCCAGGCCTTGTTTTCGCCGGTATTTTAATGGTTTCTTAAGAAGTTACCAGCGGAGGAGACCATGGCGCTCGGGGCATCTCATCGTTTGCAGGACGGCATCGATGCCGTGGAGACAATGACGCGTTTCACGCTCGCCGTTCTGGCGCTTGCGTCCGGCGTCTATACCTATCTCGGAGTGCGCAGCATTCTCGACGGGTCGCCGACGGCGACCTTCTTTGCCGCGATGATCTATTCGGCCGCCGTGTCGGTGGCGATCTATTCCTTCTGGACCTACCTCGCGCGCTTCTACCCGCATGTGACGAGTGTTGCGGCGCGCACGGCGCTTCTGGGCATCATGGCGCTTGGCTGCGCGATGATCATCGCCATGGCAAGCTGGCTGAACGCCGCAGCCCTTGCGGGCTCGGCCGCCCTCGAACAGCATCTTGCCGAGACGCTGGAAGATTATACGGGCGATCTCGACAGGGCGCATCAGAACGCGCTTGCGGCACAAAGCCTGCTGCCGGATATCCAGCGCACCCAGGAGCGGTTCGAGCGGCTGGCCGACCAGGAGCGCGAAACCGGCGCGCTGACCGGCACGACCGGTGCCGGCAGCGTCGTGCAGCTCTTGTCGCAGATGGCCTCGCAGCTGACCGAGCTTGAAAACGGCATCAATACCTCTCGTGAACGCGTCACCTCGCTTTTCGACGAGGGCCGCACGCATCTGGCGACCATGCGCACGCTGGTTTCCGCCCCCGGCGCGATCGATCCGCGCGCCGACCAGTTCGCCGCCGAAGTCGTCGGGCTTACCGGGGTCATCACCTCGCTGGAACAGACCTCGATCGCGCCTTCGGTGAAGCGCGCCGCGGAAGACCTTTCGCTCGGCTTCATCGCCCCCGTTGCCGACGGCCGCGAGGCTGATCTCGTCAACCGGCAGGACCAGGTGATGGAGACGATCCGCTCTTCGGTCGCGGCGCAATCCAAGGTGCTGTCGCAGGCCGCCGACCAGATTCTTTCGCGCGAGCCGGTCGCCGAGCGCCGTTTCGTGCCCCTCTCCTCGGCCGAGGCGGTGCTGCGCTACGCTTCCGACTTCATCCCGAGCTGGGCGGGCGCAATCTCCATCGACCTCTTGCCCGCCGTGCTGATCTTCATGCTGTCGGTCGCGCATGGAGCGCTGCGCCGCCAGGAACAGAGGCTGCCGTTCGCCGAGCGAATCACGGCGGCGGAACTGCTCGATGCGATCGAGGTCCAGCGTGCGCTTCAGGCACGTGGGATCGATATCGAAGCGGCGGTTGCCAGCGCCGAGGCCGCCGCGCCCTCGAAAGCGGCCGAAGTTGCGGATGAAGCGGAGCCTTCGAACATCGCAAGCTTCGACATGACCGGCAAGGCGCCGCGCAAGGGGCCGCAGACATGAAGCTCGCAACCGCAGGGCACCGGCTGAAGGATGCCGCGCTTTCGACCGATGACGCGACGCTGCTGCGGCTTGCCTTTCATGGCCTGCTTGCCGCGTCGGTGGTCTTTCTGGCGATCGATTTCCGGGAGATCAGCGCGGCCAACGCCGGGCTGCCCGGCTTCGATCCGGCGCGGCCGGAGACCATGCCCGTGCTGCCGCCAGCGCTGACCGAGGGCGGGCCGCAGGCTGCGCCATCCGAGATCAAGACCGGCCTCGATCTGCTCAAGCAGCCGATCCGCTTCGAGCTCCAGCCGGACGGCGTGCTCTTGGCGCAAGGGGCGATCGAGCCAGGCGCTGCGGGCCGCTTCGAAAAGGAGATGGAAGCGCGCGGCGAATATGTGAAGACCGTTTCGCTGGATTCGCCGGGCGGCTCGGTGGGAGACGCGCTTGCCATATCGAAGCTCATCCGCGAACGAAACATCGGCACGAGGGTCGCAGGCGGCGCGCTCTGCGCCTCCTCCTGCCCGATCATCATGGCTGGCGGCGTCAGGCGCGAGGCCGAGGAGGGTGCGGTCATCGGCGTGCACCAGGTGTTCAACGGCTCCAAGGACAAGCTGTCGCCGGAGCGCGCCATGTCGGAGGCGCAGCGCACGACCGCCGACGTCACCCGCCATCTCGGCGAAATGGGAATCAAGCCGGGCCTCTGGCTGCATGCGATGGAGACCCCGCCCGACCGGCTCTATTATCTGACACCGGAGGAAATGCAGGAATTCGCGCTGGCGACGGGGCCGGAAAAGTTAGCCGCCAGCAAGGCAAAATAAAGCCGGGGCGAAAGGTCGTCCCGGCTTCGTCAAGGTCAGCGTTTACCGATCAAAACTTGGCTTAAAAGCTGCTGCGTTCGTAACGGTCGTAGCGGCCCCAGCCGCGATCCCTGTCACCGTGCCAGTCACGGCGATAGTGCGAGCGCTCCCAGCCCCAACGCGGCGGCGGGCGGTGGAAGCGAGGGCGGCATTCGCCCCAACGCGTCAGACGCCAGCCCGGACCACAGGCATAATCGACCTTGGTGACAGCGGACGAGGCGGCGGTATCGGCATGCACCGGCGCCATCGGCATCGCTTCGGCGGATACTACCGAAAGGCCCCCGATAACAAGCGCTGCAGCCAGCGAAATGATCTTCATTGCGAGTCTCCAATAAATCCAGCCGAAGCGAGATTTAGCCGCCGGGCCTGAACCGATGATGAACCATCCGTTCATCAATTCCCGTGCACGGGCGCGAGACGCGAGGTCTTCGCCAGCTGGATTTCCGGCCAGTTCGACTGGGGCGCAGGCTGACTGCCGGCCGCGGCTATCGAGACGACGATCGCGGTTACGGCCGAGAAAAGCACGAGTGCATAGGTCATAGCTTCCGATCCTCAAAGGTTGGTTCCCAGCCGCCCGAGGCGCAAACTGATGCGGGACGATGAACGAAAGCCTAAGCGACATAGTTAAGTTCACGTGTTTTTCCCGAAAGGGAACATGGGGCTGGCGTCAAACACCTCGGAAGAGACTTTCCTCGGACTGCTCATCGCCAAAGTCTCGGAACTTTCCCCGCCCGCCGCTCGTTCTTTCGCAGGCCGCCGGTCCGGGGGATTTTTCGATGACGCTTGATTTTCTCTTCTTCGTGCTGGTCGGTTTCTGCGCACAAATCATCGATGGCGCGCTCGGCATGGCCTTCGGGGTACTGTCGACCACGAGCCTGCTCGCGCTCGGCGTGCCGGCTGCCAACGCCAGCGCGATGACGCATGTGGCGGAGCTGTTCACGACGGTTGCGTCGGGCGCATCGCATGTCTATCAGCGCAATGTCGATTGGAAGCTGGTGGTGCGGCTGGCGCCGGCCGGGATGCTCGGCGGGGCGGTTGGGGCCTATATCCTCGCCAATGCCGATGGCGAGGTGATCAAGCCCTTCGTTTCAGCCTATCTCATCGCCGTTGGTTTCGTCATTCTTTTCAAGGCTTTCCGACCGCTCTGGCCGCGCGACGTCAGGGACTGGGCCGTGCCGCCCATCGGGCTTTGCGGTGGTGTGCTCGATGCCGTCGGCGGCGGGGGCTGGGGGCCGATCGTCACCAGTTCGCTGGTCGGCCGCGGGCACGATCCGAAGAAGGTGATCGGCTCCACGAACCTCACTGAATTCGCGGTGACACTGGTCATCTCGCTCACCTTCGTTCTGACGCTCGGCTGGTCGGAGCTGCATTCGGCAATCGGCCTCATCGTCGGCGGGGTGATCGCCGCCCCCCTCGGCGCCGTCCTCGTCAAGCGTCTGCCGGTCAGACCCTTGATGGTCGCCGTCTCGATCATCATTATCTCGACTTCGGCGATCCGGTTCCTCTAAGCGCGTCGCCATTTTTTGATTCGCTTAGCGCTTTCGCCCGACACGCTTTAGGGAGGCTGCGATGGAGTTTCATCAAGGGCGGCTGATCGACCATGTGCATCTGCGCGTCCGCGACCTCGCCGCAAGCCGGGAATTCTACCAGGCGGTGCTCGGCGCGCTCGGCCGGCGCTTCACCCATGAAGGCGAAGACTTCTTCTCTTCCGACGAGCTCTATGTCGATGCCGCCGATCGCTACGAAAGCCGGGTACACCTCGCCTTCCAGGCCGGGGATCATGATGCGGTGGAGCGCTTCCACGAAGCGGGTCTTGCCCATGGCGGGCGAGACAATGGCGCGCCGGGCGAGCGGGATTACCATTCCGGCTATTATGCCTGCTTCCTGCTCGACCCCGACGGCAACAATATCGAGGCCGTCTATCACGGACCGACAAAGCGCTCGGCCGACGAGATCCTTGTCGAGGGGTAGTCGAAGGACGCAGTTCCGTTTCGTTTGATCTGGACCCGGGTGCCCCCTCGCCCTGCCCTCTCCCCGAGGGGAGAGGGGGACGTGGCGCAAGCGGCTTGCTCCCTCTTCTCCCCAGCGGGGAGAAGGTGTCCCGAAGGGACGGATGAGGGGGACGGCGCGGCAGATGCCACGTTCACTTCCCCCTCATCGCCTCGCTATCGCTCCGGCACTTCTCCCCGGCGGGGAGAAGAGACAAGCGGCTACTCCGAGTTCTTCTTCCATGAACTACGCTTCGCGCCCGAAATAGACATCGACCGATCTGATCCTGTCACCAGCGAAGCGAAAGCTCTCGATGTTGCGGAAGCTTTTGCCGTCCTGCAGCACGGCACGGTAGCGAACCACCGCTTCATCACCCTGGACCGCCAGGAACTCGATATCGAAGGCCTTCAGCTGCGGCTCATTCGGCCAGCACCGCTCGAAATAGGTGGCGCGGTCGATGTAATCGTCCCGGGGGCTCGAGAAGGTGAAATCCTCGGTCAGCATGGCTCCAACGAGGTCCTTGCGCCTGTCGGTATAGGCGGCGTAGAGGGCGCGGAGGGTTTCTTCGCGGGTTGCGGTCATCGCAGTTCTCCTGCTGAAATCCGATTGCAAACTGCAATCAGTTTATAACAGAAAATGACAACTGGCGCAAATCGCCGAACGGTTCCGGCCCGATCCGGCCTTGGCACCGCGTAAAGCGGGGCGTAGGTTGGCCCCTCCCCAAGACGACGATACCGCACAGAGATCCCTGATATGACCGACACCCCGATGGACGCAGCGGATGCAGCGGCCGGGTCAGCCTACTGGAAACGAAACCTGACGATCTCGCTGATCGGCTCCTTCACCACCATCGTGGCGATGACGCTGCTCCTTCCCTTCCTTCCGCTCTATGTCGAGGAACTCGGCGTCCACGAGCACGCGGCGATCGTTCAGTGGTCGGGCATCGCCTATGGCGCGACCTTCTTTGCTGCCGCCTTCGTGGCACCGCTCTGGGGGCGGCTCGGCGACATCTACGGGCGCAAGCTGATGCTGGTGCGCGCCAGCCTCGGCATGACGATCGCGATCTCGCTGATGGGCATGGCAGGCAGTATCTGGCAGCTGGTGGCGCTCCGCCTCTTTGTCGGGCTCGCGGGCGGCTATTCCTCCGGCTCCATGGTGCTGGTAGCGACCCAGACGCCGAAGGACCGCTCGGCCTGGGCACTCGGCATGCTCTCTTCGGGCATCATGGCGGGCAACCTCGTCGGGCCGCTGATCGGCGGCGCGCTGCCGCCCATCATCGGCATCCGCGGCACGTTTCTCGCCGCAGGCGGCATCATCTTCCTCGCCTTCCTGGCGACGACCTTCCTGATCAAGGAGGAGAAATCCCCTGCCCGCAAGAAGGCGGCGAAGGCAAGCGGCGGCTGGAAGTCCATCCCCGACAAAGGCCCGGTCATCGCGATGCTGCTGACCGGCCTGCTCCTGATGCTCGCCAACATGTCGATCGAGCCGATCATCACCGTCTATGTCGCTGATCTCGTCGAGGATCAGGCACGGGTGACGATGATCGCCGGCATCGTCATGTCGGCGGCGGCGCTCGGCAGCATTCTTTCGGCATCGCGGCTCGGCAAGCTCGCCGACCGGATCGGCCATTGGCCTGTGATTGCGGGCGCGCTTGCCGTCGCGGCGATCTTGCTCATCCCGCAGGCGTTCGTCACCAGCTCATGGCAGCTGATTGCGCTCCGTTTCCTGATGGGAATTGCGCTCGGCGGGCTGCTGCCCTGCATTTCCGCGGTGATCCGCCATAGCGTGCCGGACAGCGCGGCAGGCAGCATTCTGGGACTTTCCGTGTCGTCGCAATATGTCGGGCAGGTTGCCGGGCCGGTGCTCGGCGGCTTCGTCGGCGGCCATATCGGCATGCGGGCGGTGTTTCTCGGCACCTGCGTGCTGCTGATGTTGGGCGCCGCATTTGCGTGGTTGGTCCGGCCGAGGAACCTGGACGAACTGTGATCCGGACATTCGGCTCCCGGTCCTGATAGCGTTCGGCAGCCAAGGACGACCCAGGCCGGCGGGAGAGCTGTCTTGGTGGAGTCGAGCGGGCTCGAACCGCCGACCTCCGCAGTGCGATTGCGGCGCTCTCCCAGCTGAGCTACGACCCCAAGACAGACCTCACGGACCTGTCGGGCTTGGATCCCGACTTCTGCACTATAGCATAGGCGCACGACACCGGGGAATATCCGGGATCCGGCCGCAAATGCCGCCAATCCAGGTCGGATCGCTGAGTTCCTTTTCCCCTGGCGCGGACGCCTATTCGCCGCTGCCGCTGCGCCCGTAAGCCCAGTCCATGTAGAGATCGAGCGCCTTGCGGGTGACCGGCCCCTCCTGGAGGTTCCGGTCGTCGAGGCGGTTGACGCCGACGACCTTCGAGTAGTTGCCGCTCGTGAATATTTCGTCGGCATTCATGAAGTCTTCCACCGAAAGCGTGACTTCGCGCACCTCGAAGCCTGCCTGGCGCAGCAGCCCCATGACGCGGGCGCGGGTGATGCCGGCGAGGAAGGTGCGGTTGGCGACCGGTGTATAGACGACGCCGTCCTTCACCATGAAGACGTTGGAGGATGCCGTTTCGACAACATTGCCGTTCATGTCGCGCATCAGGGCATTGTCGAAGCCGCGGCTTTGGGCTTCAGCGATCGCGCGGCCGCTGTTCGGATAGAGCGAGCCCGCCTTGGCGTCCGTCATCGCCGTTTCGGGAGACGGGCGGCGGTAGGGCGATACCGTCAGCGACGAACCACCATGGCCGCCCATCGGCGCCTCGAAGAGGCAGAGCACAAAGCGGGTCGATTCGCCATCGACGGCAACGACGCTGCCCCGCGAGCCGTGCTCGCCCCAGTACATCGGCTTGATGTAGATCGGCGTCTTGCCGTCGAACTTCTTGACGCCTTCCCAGGCGAGCGCCTCGATCTCCTCGGCGGTCTTGAGGGGCTTCAGCCCCATGGTGACGGCCGAGCGGTTGACGCGCTGGCAGTGCAGGTCGAGATCCGGCGCGATGCCATCAAACCAGCGGGCGCCGTCAAAGACCGTGGAGGCGAGCCACATGGCGTGAGAGGTCGGGCCGATCAGCGGCGGATTGCCGGGAAGCCACTCGCCATCGACATAAGTCCAGGTGGTCGAGCGGGGCGATGTATCGACGGGCATGATCTCTTCTCCTACCAACGCCGGATAAGCAAAATCCCGCCCCGCAAGCACGGTCAAGCAGAAATTCCGCCGCTAAAGCGGGACGCAAGAAAAGTGCAGGAACCACCCATAATAACGCAACAATCATGCGCGAGTACTTGCACTCAAGCGATGGGTGCATAAGCAAAAATGATCGAACGAAGTGTTGGAGCGCCAAGCTTGCGCGTGGCATCATAGCGGGCAAATCACCAGCGACGCAGTGGAGGCCGCCAATGAAAGCCATGTATTACGAAGCCTTCGAGCAGACGCCTGAAATCCGCACGCTGCCCGACCCGACGCCCAGCGAAGACGGCGTCGTCATCGCCATCGGCGCGACCGGACTTTGCCGTAGCGACTGGCACGGCTGGATGGGACACGATGCCGACATCCGCCTGCCGCATGTTCCGGGGCATGAGCTTGCAGGAAAGATCGTCGCCACCGGCAAAGGCGTGATGCGCTTCAAGATCGGCGACCGGGTGACCGTGCCCTTTGTTTCCGGCTGCGGCCATTGCAGCGAATGCCATTCCGGCAACCAGCAGGTCTGCCCGAACCAGTTCCAGCCCGGTTTCACGCACTGGGGCTCCTTTGCCGAATACGTTGCGATCGACTATGCCGACACCAATCTCGTGCACCTGCCGGACAGCGTCGACGACGCGACGGCGGCCAGCATGGGTTGCCGCTTCGCCACCTCCTTCCGCGCCGTTGTTGATCGGGCGCGAACCGGACCCGGTGAGTGGATCGCCATCCATGGCGCAGGCGGCGTCGGCCTCTCGGCGATCATGATCGCCAGCGCGCTTGGCGCCAATCCGATCGCCATCGACATTTCCGACGAGAAGCTCGCCTTTGCGCGCGAATGCGGGGCCGTGGCGACGATCAACGCGGCGGCTGTCGGCGACGTGACGGAAGCCGTGCGCGAAATCACCAAGGGCGGCGCGCATGTCTCGATCGACGCGCTCGGCCACCCCGTCACCTGCTTCAACTCGATCAGGAATCTCCGCCGCCGCGGCCGCCATGTGCAGATCGGCCTGATGCTTGGCGAATATGCGACGCCGCAGGTGCCTATGGCCGAGGTGATCAGCCGCGAGCTCGAAGTCTACGGCAGCCACGGCATGCAGGCCTGGCGCTACGACGCCATGCTCTCCATGCTTTCAACCGGCAAGATCGCGCCGCAGAAGCTGATCGGCCGGACGATCAGCCTGGAAGAGGCCGTACCGGCGCTGATGGCGATGGACAAGGCAGAGGGAACGGGCATCAGCGTCATTACGCGGTTCTAGCCATTTATTGGTGCATTCCATCCGGTTGCAATTGGTCGAGCATGTTTCATAATTCCGCGCCGGAATGACTCCGGCGTGGAGAGAAACATGGCCATTCGTTTCATTCTCTCGATCGATGGCGGCGGCATCCGCGGCCTCATTCCCGCAATGATCATCGAGGACTTCGCCAAGCGCCTGCCCGGCCTGCCGATGCATGAGGCGTTCGATCTCATCGGCGGCACCTCGACCGGCGCGATCATTGCCGCGGGGCTCACCTGCCCCAGCCCCAGGAACAAGAAGAAGGCCGCCTGCACGCCGGGCGATCTCGTCAAGCTCTATGCCGACGAAGGCAAGGATATCTTCCATTCCAAGCTGATCTCGCGCCTCATCAACATCGGTGGCTGGCAGGAGGAGCGCTACAACGCCACACCTCTGGAACAGAAGCTTCAGGCCCGTCTTGGCGCCAATACGCTGGTCGCCGACGGGCTCACGAAGGTGGTGATCACCGGTTACGACATCGAGCAGCGCGAAGCCGTGTTCATCACCAATTGCGACGACGAGTACGCCATGTTCCGCTTCTGGGAAGCGGCTCGCGGTTCGTCTGCCGCGCCAACCTATTTCGAACCGGCGCTAGTGGAAAACCTCGGCAGGCCGCCAAACGACAAGCTCAGAAAGATCCCGCTGATCGACGGCGGCGTGTTTGCCAACGATCCGGTGCTGGCCGCCTATGTCGAGGCGCGCAAGCTCTGGCAGGCGGCAAGCGACAGCTTCGCCGTGCTCTCGCTCGGCAGCGGCCAGCAGAACCGCAGGATCCCCTACCAGCAAGCCAAAGACTGGGGCGCCTTCGGCTGGATCAACCCGCAAAATGGCACGCCGCTGATCTCCGTGCTCATGCAGGGACAGTCAAGCACCGCCGCCTACCAGGCAAACAAGCTTCTGAACCCGAAGGGCGCCAAGCTGAATAGTCAGGGCGCGACCGACATGAGCTTCGCCAAGCCCGACACGCTCAATTATTTCCGCATCGACGGAAAGCTCGACGGAGCGAGCGACGACCTGGATGATGCCAGCACCACCAATATCCTCCAGCTGAAAACGGTAGCGCAACGGTTCATCAATCAGAACGGTGCGGTGCTCGATGCCGTTGCGGAGAAGATCTTGGCGGCGAAGTCGTAGCTAGAGGTCTTTGGCTTGCCGTGATTGCCGACCGCTTCGCGACAGTCGTCCGCGACATCTCGGCCGTTGCCAAACCAGCCGTGAAGGTCTAACGCGGCGTTGCCGCAAGAAAAAGAATCAAAGGGACGTTAGTCTCCGACTCCAATGTGAAGACCTTCGCCGAGAGGGGCCTGAAGGTGGCCTTCGTGATGGCGGTATTGCAGAAAACGAGGAGGTGCCCATGGCGTGGTCCGCAAGCCAGTATGTGAGGTTCGAGGATGAGCGTACGCGTCCGGCGCGCGATCTTCTGGCGCAGGTGCCGCTGGAGCGGGTCGCCAAGGCGATCGATCTCGGCTGCGGGCCGGGAAATTCTACCGAACTCATCATCGACCGTTACGGCCGGGAAGCCGTTTCCGGCCTCGACAGCGACCGCAATATGCTGGAGGCCGCCCGCAAG
The DNA here is from genome assembly GCF_056755095.1 of Rhizobium sp. SVR5-9E. Lineage (NCBI taxonomy): Bacteria > Pseudomonadati > Pseudomonadota > Alphaproteobacteria > Hyphomicrobiales > Rhizobiaceae > Rhizobium > Rhizobium sp. SVR5-9E. The sequence goes on from NZ_JBNDHS010000080.1 coordinate 27,490, forward strand.
CGGCTGCCGGACACGACCTTCGCCGAGGCCGACCTTGCGACCTGGCAGCCGGACGAGCCCGCCGATCTGCTTTTTGCCAATGCCGTGTTCCAGTGGCTGCCCAACCATCTCGATATCTTCGAGCGCTTGATGGACGGCCTCTCCAAGGGAGGCGTGCTCGCCGTGCAGATGCCCGACAACCTCGGCGAGCCGACGCATCTTGCAATGGAGGAGACGGCGCATGCCGGGCCGTGGAAGGCCGCATTCGAGCAGAAGAGCGCGCGGCGCAACCCCCTTCCCCCGGCTTCGACCTATTACAGCCGCCTGATCGGCAAATCCTCGCGCGTCGATATCTGGCATACGATCTACAACCACCCCATGGCCGATGCCGCCGCGATCGTCGAATGGGTGAAGGGAACGGGGCTGATGCCCTATCTCGCCAATGCCGGCGAAGAACACCGCGGGGCGTTTCTGGCGGATTATCTTTCGCGCGTCGAGAAAGCCTACCCGAAGATGGCCGACGGCCGCGTTCTGCTGCGCTTTCCGCGGCTGTTCATGGTGGCCGTGAAGGCTTGAGCTAGTCGTCGTCTGCGGTGTAATGCCGCTGAGCGCTTGAGGTACTGCGCGGCCGCTTTATTATGCGGAGGGATAATCACGGAGCGCGACGCATATGCCCTTTGCTCAGCCTACACCGCCTACGACTCTCGTCATCTTCGGTGCGACCGGCGATCTGACGCGCCGGCTCCTCATTCCTGCCC
>NZ_JBNDHS010000081.1:0-27981 GCF_056755095.1 Rhizobium sp. SVR5-9E
AGGCCGTTGCCCAAAGCACGTCATCAAGCGTGCCGGTGCTCGCGAGCTTGCGGGAAAAAATATAAAGATCCTCGGTCGTGCGCGCGCGCTGACGGGCAGCGGCGGCCTGACGCTGTACGGTTGCGGTCAGGTTGCTCGCAACTACCGCCACGCCGATGAAGAAGAAAAAGGCGATCACGCTCTCGGGATCCCTGATCGTCAGCGTGAAACGCGGCGGCAGGAAGAAGAAATTGAAGGCGAATGCGCCGAGAAGGCAGCTGTAGAGCGCGGGCCTCAGGCCATGGATAACGGCAGAGGTGAGCACCGCCATCAGGAAAACGAGAGCAAGGTTGCGGACATCGAGCACCTGATCGAGCACGGTGCTGACGGCGAGCGCAATGACAACGTAGGCCGTTGCGAGCACATAGCTTCGAATGTTGAACGTCGAGACAGCCGGCGCCGGTTTGACGCCCCGAGCCGCTTCACCCTCTTTTTCGTTGCCGGACATGACATGAACGCTGATATCGCCGGCATGCCGGATCAGTTCATCAACCGGCGAAGGCCAAAGCCATTGCCGCCATGTTTGTTTCTCAGGCGATCCGATGACGATATGTGTGACATTGTTGGAAGTTGCGTGGCGAAGCAGTTCCTCGGCAACCTGCCTGCCGGGAAGGGTCAGCGCTTCGCCGCCGAGCTGTTCGGCGAGCCGCAGCGTCGCCGCGATCGTATCCCGCTGCTCTTCCGTCAGGCCGATCGAGCGGGTGGTTTCGATGTAGACGGCAGACCATGGGGCGCGCAGTCGCGAGGCCATACGCTTGGCATAGCGGACGAGCGAGGCACAGCGAGGACGGTGGTCGATTGCCACCAGCACACGCTCACCTGCCGCCCATGGCCCGGAGATCGCGTGCGCCTGCATATGGCTCACGAGCTGGTCGTCGACGCGCTGCGCGGTCCTGCGCAGTGCGAGCTCGCGAAGCGCTGTCAGGTTGCCGGGCTTGAAATAGTTGGTTAACGCGCGTTGAGCCGTCTGTGGCACGTAAACCTTACCGTCGTGCAGGCGCTTGATCAGGTCATCCGGTGTCAGATCAATGATCTCGACATCGTCCGCCACGTCGATGATCGAATCCGGCACCGTCTCGCGCACATGGATCCGGGTAATCTGGGAGACGACGTCGTTCAGGCTCTCCACGTGCTGGATGTTCAGCGTCGTATAGACATCGATACCGCGTTCCAGCAGCTCCTGGACATCGAGATAGCGCTTCGGATGCCGGCTGCCTTCTGCGTTCGTGTGGGCGAGCTCATCGACCAGAACGAGGTCAGGCTTGCGGGCAAGGATGGCATCGAGGTCCATTTCCTCCAGCGCCCGGCCTTTGTAGTTGACCGCGACGCGCGGGATGATCTCGAAGCCATCGAGCAAAGCCTGCGTCTCCTTGCGGCCGTGCGTCTCGACGACCCCGACAACAACGTCGACGCCATCCGCAAGTTTCGCGCGGCCGGAGCAGAGCATTTCGTAGGTTTTGCCTACGCCGGGCGCGGCACCCAGAAATATTTTCAACCGGCCGCGCATTTCGGCGCGCGCTTTCTCGAGAAGCGCGTCGGGCGAGGGCCTGGCGGCCTGATCGCTTCTGTCGTCCGGCATTCGCGTAATCTTTCTTTATCAGCAAGGCCCCGGAACGCCCGCAAGCGCTCCGGGGCCTTCAGCTTCACTGAGTCATAGAAGCATCGAGGGACTGGTTCAATGCCAGAACATTGACGGTGGGCTCGCCCAGAATGCCGAGCTCGCGAGAGCGGATAGCGCCGTCAACCAAAGCCTTCACCGCAGTCTCGTCCATGTTGCGAGCCTTGGCGACGCGCGGCACCTGGAAGTAGGCGGCTTCCGGCGAGATATCCGGATCAAGCCCGCTGCCGGAGGCCGTTACCAGATCGATCGGGACCTCGGCATTCGGGTTCGTCGCCTTTGCGGCTTCGTAGTCAGTCTTCACGCGGTCGAGAAGCTTCTGGCTGGTCGGACCAAGGTTCGAACCGCTGGAGCTTGCTGCATTGTATCCGTCGCCCGCCGCCGAAGGCCGGCCATGAAAATACTTGTCGCTCGTGAAAGCTTGGCCGATCAGCGTCGAGCCGATCACCTGGCCGTCCTTTTCCAAGAGGCTGCCGTTCGCTTGTGTCGGGAAGAGCGTCTGAGCGATGCCGGTCATGGCGAGCGGGTAGAGAAGGCCGGTGATAGCCGTGGTGGCAACGATCATGACGATTGCCGGACGAAGTTCTTTCAACATGATTTCAACTCCTTAGGCGAGACCGATGGCCGTGATGACCATGTCGATCGCCTTGATGCCGATGAACGGGACGATGATGCCGCCGACACCGTAGATGAGCAGATTGCGGGACAAGAGCGCGCCGGCGCCGATAGCCCGGTATTTAACACCCTTCAGCGACAGCGGGATCAGCGCGATGATGATCAGCGCGTTGAAGATGATCGCCGAAAGGATGGCGCTCTGCGGCGTTGCGAGCCCCATGATGTTCAGCACGCCGAGCTGCGGATAGAAGGTCAGGAACATCGCCGGGATGATGGCGAAGTACTTGGCGATGTCGTTGGCGATCGAGAAGGTCGTCAGGGCGCCGCGAGTCATAAGCAACTGCTTGCCGATCTCGACGATCTCGATGAGCTTCGTCGGGTCCGAGTCGAGGTCGACCATGTTGCCGGCTTCGCGGGCAGCGACCGTGCCGGTGTTCATGGCGACGCCGACATCGGCCTGGGCGAGCGCGGGGGCGTCGTTCGTACCGTCGCCGCACATGGCGACGAGCTTGCCCTTCGCCTGCTCCTCGCGGATCAGCGACAGCTTGTTCTCGGGCGTCGCCTGGGCGAGGAAGTCGTCCACGCCCGCTTCGGCGGCGATGGCGGCTGCCGTCATCGGATTGTCGCCGGTGATCATGACGGTGCGGATACCCATGCGGCGCAGCTCGGAGAAGCGCTCGCGGATGCCGCCCTTGACGATGTCCTTGAGCTGGATGACGCCAAGCAGGCGGCCGTCGCGGGCGACCGCAAGCGGCGTACCGCCAGCCTTGGCGATTTCATCTGAGATCGCCTGCAGTTCCCTGATGACATCGCTGTCCGTCCGCATGGCCACGACAGCATTGCCCGAAACAGACGTGGGGCCGGAATTGACATAGGTGAGAACAGCGTCAACTGCGCCCTTGCGGATCGACGAACCTTCGACATCGACGCCGCTCATGCGAGTCTGGGCCGTGAAGGGCACGAAATGGGCCTTCAGGTTCGCCATCTCACGGCCGCGGATCGCATATTTCTCCTTGGCGAGCACGACGATCGAACGGCCTTCCGGCGTTTCGTCGGCGAGTGAGGCGAGCTGAGCTGCGTCGGCAAGCTCCTGCTCGGACACGCCGTGGACCGGACGGAAGGAGGTCGCCTGACGGTTGCCGAGGGTGATCGTACCGGTCTTGTCGAGCAGCAGCGTGTCGACGTCGCCTGCAGCTTCGACGGCGCGGCCGGACATGGCGAGGACGTTGAAGCGGACGAGACGGTCCATGCCTGCGATGCCGATGGCCGAGAGGAGGGCGCCGATCGTGGTCGGAATCAGCGTCACGAAGAGGGCGACAAGGACGATGATCGGGATCGAGCCGCCGGCATAGGACGCAAAGCTTGGGATCGTGGCCGTGGCGAGCACGAAGATCAGCGTCATACCTGCGAGCAGGATGTTGAGCGCGATTTCGTTCGGCGTCTTTTGGCGTTCCGCACCTTCGACGAGCGCAATCATGCGATCGAGGAACGTCGAACCGGCGGCCGCCGTGATGCGCACGCGGATCCAGTCGGAGAGCACCTGCGTGCCGCCGGTGACAGCCGAGCGGTCGCCACCGGATTCGCGGATGACTGGGGCGGATTCGCCGGTGATGGCGGCTTCATTCACTGAGGCGACGCCCTCGACGACTTCGCCGTCGGACGGGATGATGTCGCCGGCCTCGACAAGGACCAGATCGCCGACCTTCAGGCTCGTGCCCGGCACGAGGCGATAGCCGCTGGCGTTGTTGGCGCTGAGCAGCTTGGCCTGCGTCTCCGTGCGGGCCTTGCGCAGCGAGTCGGCCTGTGCCTTGCCGCGACCCTCGGCGACAGCTTCCGCGAAGTTCGCAAAGAGCACAGTGAACCAGAGCCAAAGATTGATCTGGAAGGAGAAGCCGAGATTTCCGCCGCCGGTTACGAGGTCGCGGATGAAGAGGACGGTCGTGAGCGCCGAGACGGTGGCCACGACGAACATGACCGGGTTCTTGGAAAGCGTGCGCGGGTTCAGCTTCTTGAAAGCGGCGCCCACGGCCGGAATGAGGATGCGAGAATCCATGATGCTCGCGGATTTTGCCTGGCTCATAAGAGACTCCAGCTTGAAACGAGGTGAGGCGACCGGCTTTCCGGTCAGCCGTGTAAAATTCTGAGGGCGGCGAGGATGACGAGGATGCCGGCCATCATCACCAGGATGATGTCAGTGCCCCGTGCCAGGCGCTCTCGCTCACGTCCCGGCGAACCGGGACGTGAGTTGAAGGACTTTCGAAGTCTGTGACGAAGGATCATGACATCACCTCAGAAGGTTTTGCCGGTAATCATCATCAGGTGCTCGATAACCGGGCCGAGGGCCAGTGCCGGGAAGAAGGTCAGGCCGCCGACGATCAGGATCGTGCCGCTCAGGAGGCCGACGAAGAGCAAGCTGTCCGTCGGGAAGGTGCCTGCCGAAGCGGGAACCGTCTTCTTGGTAACCAGGGAGCCTGCGATCGCAAGCGCCGGAATGATGACCAGGAAGCGGCCCATCAGCATGCCGAGACCAAGCGTGATATTGTACCAGGGGGTGTTACCCGTCAGGCCACCGAAAGCCGAGCCGTTGTTCGCCGCAGCGGACGTATAGGCATAGAGAATTTCGGAGAAGCCGTGCGGACCCGCCGTGCCGATCGAGGCAACGGCTGACGGAAGCACCGAGGCAATTGCCGTGAAGACCAGCATCGCCAAGGGCAGGCAGAGAATGGCAAGAACAGCCATCTTCATTTCCTTGGCCTCGATCTTCTTGCCGAGATATTCCGGCGTGCGGCCGACCATGAGGCCTGCCACGAAAACCGCAACGACGATGAAGAGCAGGATGCCGTAGAAGCCCGCGCCAACGCCGCCGACGATGACTTCGCCGAGCTGCATATTGATCATGGGGATCAGGCCGCCGAGCGCCGTGAAGCTGCCGTGCATGGCGTTGACCGCGCCGCAGGAAGCGGCCGTGGTGATCACCGCAAAGAGCGAGGACATGGCGACGCCGAAGCGGACTTCCTTGCCTTCCATATTGCCGCCCTGCAGGCCGAAGGCATGCATCAGCGGGTTGCCCGCAGCTTCAGCCCAGTAGGTGACGGTAACGCCGACGATGAACAGGAGGCCCATCGTGGCGAAGATCGCCCATCCCTGGCGCTGGTTGCCTACCATGCGGCCGAAGACGTTGGTGAAGGCGGCACCGATCGCGAAGATCGACAACATCTGGAGCATGTTCGAGATGTTGTCGGGGTTCTCAAACGGGTGCGCGGAGTTGGCGTTGAAGAAGCCGCCGCCATTGGTGCCGAGCATCTTGATGGCAAGCTGCGAGGCAACCGGGCCGACAGCGATCGTCTGCTTGGCGCCTTCCAACGTCGTCGCGTCGACATAGGGGCCGAGCGTCTGCGGCACGCCGAGATAGACGTAAACGAGCGTGAGCACGATGCAGATCGGCAGAAGGACGTAGAGCGTCGCGCGGATCATATCGACCCAGAAATTGCCGATCGCCTTACCAGAGGCGCGCGAGAAAGCGCGGATCAGGCCAATGGCGATCGCCATGCCGGTCGCGGCGGAGACGAAGTTCTGCACGGTCAGCCCGGCCATCTGCGTGAGATAGGACATCGTGCTTTCGCCGCCATAGTTCTGCCAGTTGGTGTTGGCAACGAAGCTGATGGCGGTGTTGAAGGAAAGCTCAGGCCCAACGGCAGGCATACCCGCCGGGTTATAGGGCAAGCCTGCCTGGAGACGCATCAAAGCGTAGAATACGATGACGCCGAGCAGGTTGAACATCAGCATGGCGAAGGCATAGGAGGTCCAATGCTGTTCTTCGCGCTCGCTGGTGCCCGCAATCGCATAAAGCCCCCGTTCGATCGGAACGAGGACCGGTGAGAGGAATGTGCGCTCGCCTGAAAAGACACGCGTCATGTAACCGCCGAGCGGTTTGACGAGCGCGATGAGGATTCCGCAGTAAAGCAGAATCTGAAGCCATCCGTTGAGGGTCATGGGAAGTAACTTTCAATACCCGGTTGCTTCTGCGTTAGAAGCGCTCGGGGCGAATGAGAGCGTAGGTGAGGTAGACGGTCAGGAACACCGTCACTGCACCGCTTAAGATATAATCGAGCGTCATGATGTTTCTCCTCAGAGCCTGTCGCAGGCGCTGGTGTAGGCAAAGCACAATGCGAAGAATACGACGGCGATACCGAGTAAAATGATGTCCATCATCGATCTTGACTCCTGTTGTTCTTCTTTGGAGTCAGACAAGACAAAGGGTGCCGGCTTGGGAGACGGCACCTTTTATGCTTTCTGGCTGGAGACGATCTTGGTGATCTCTCATGCATTAATATGCGGCCGGACTGCATAAAGGTTCGAGAGGGGCCGGAAGGCTTCAATATAAAAATCTTATAAGTGTTATCATGCGTTAATTTTCAATATATGCTTGAAATAGATGAAAGCGATTGAAGGCTAATCCGGGTGGAATAGCCGGGCGATATTCACTCCATCCAACAATCGGAGTTATCGCAGTGCCCAACACAACTGAAAATCTTTCCGGCAAGACGGCGCTCGTGACGGGCGGCTCGCGCTCCATCGGTGCGGCCATCGCAAAGCGTCTTGCTGCAGATGGCGCCTCGGTCGCGCTCACCTATAGCGCCTCGCCGGACAAGGCCGCCGCTGTCGTCAAGGAAATCGAGGATGCCGGTGGCCGTGCCATCGCCATCAAGGCCGATGCCGGCGATCCGGCTGCCGTCCGCGCCGCGGTGTCCCAGACCGAAGAGACGTTCGGCTCGCTCGACATCCTCGTCAACAATGCCGGCATCGCTCTTGGCGGTCCGATCGAGGACATCAAGTTCGAGGACTATGAGCGCATGATCGCCGTCAATGTCACCGGGGTGTTCGTGGCAACCCAGGAAGCAGCCCGCAGGATGAAGCCGGGTGGCCGCATCATCCATATCGGCTCGTCGATGTTCCGTTACGCCGCCTTCCCGACCGCATCGCTTTACACGCTGACCAAAGGCGCGGTGGCCGGCTTCAACCGCAGCCTCGTGCGCGACCTCGGCCCGAAGGCATCACCGTCAACACCGTTCACCCCGGCCCGACCGACACCGACATGAACCCCGATGGCGGTCCGGTCTCGAAGATCGTCGGTCCCGGCATGGCGATCGGCCGTTACGGCAAGGACTACGAGATCGCCAGCGTCGTCGCCTACCTCGCCAGCCCCGAAGCAGCGTTCATCACCGGCGCGGATATCGTCGCCGACGGCGGCTTCACCGCCTGACCCTTCATTTCAAGGAGAATGACAATGTCCATCGGCATCATTGGCGCCGGCAATATCGGCGCCGCCTTCGCGCGTGCGCTCGCCCAAGCCAACATTCCTGCCACGATCGCCAATAGCCGCGGTCCCACTTCACTTGCAAGTCTCGTGCATGAGCTCTCGCCTTGGATCAAGGCGGGCACCATCGAGGAAGCCGCGAACTCCGATATGGTCCTCGTTGCGGTTCCCTGGTCGAAGCTGCCGAAGGCGCTCGCCGGCCTGCCTGACTGGAATGGCCGTATCGTCATAGATGCGAACAATCCGATCGAGGCGCCGCTCTTCAGGCCGGCGGGGCTGAATGGCAGGCTCTCTAGCGAGATCTTCGCCGATCTCGTATCAGGCGCACGCGTCGTGAAGGCGTTCAACCATCTGCTGCCGGCCCTCGTTTCCGGCGATCCGCAGGCCGAAGGCGGCAAGCGTGTGCTCTTCTATTCCGGCGATGATGCCGCAGCGAAGGCCGAAGTCGGCGCGCTGATCGAGAAGCTCGGTTTCTTCGGCATCGACCTCGGGCCGATCGCCGTCGGCGGCAGCCTGGTTCAGTTTCCGGGTGGCCCGCTGCCGGCTTTGAACCTCGTCAAGTTCGGCTGAGCATTTCATCGCATAATGAGCAAAAGCCTCCGCAATCCTGTTGAATTGCGGAGGCGTCGGGTTTTATAGTCGGCCAACGCGTCCCCCAATGAGTGGCGGACAAGGCATCAGAGAGGAACCCGACAATGACCAAGGTCCGTGCGCTGGTATTGGAGCGTCAGCATGAGCTCGCGCTTCGCGATATCGATCTGCCGCTGGAAACCGGACCAGGTCAGGTGAAGATCAGGATCCACACTGTCGGGGTCTGCGGTTCGGACGTGCATTACTATACCCATGGCAAAATTGGGCCGTTCGTCGTCAACGAGCCGATGGTGCTTGGACACGAGGCAGCGGGGACGGTGGTCGAAGTCGGCGAAGGCGTGACGCATCTGAAAATAGGCGACCGCGTCTGCATGGAGCCCGGCATTCCCGACCCGAATTCAAAGGCAAGCCGTCTTGGCATGTACAATGTCGATCCTGCCGTCACCTTCTGGGCGACGCCGCCGGTCCATGGTGTGCTGACGGCCGAGGTCGTGCATCCGGCCAACTACACCTTCAAGCTCCCGGACAATGTAAGCTTTGCAGAAGGCGCAATGGTCGAGCCTTTTGCCGTCGGCATGCAGGCAGCAGCAAAGGCTAGGATCGCGCCTGGCGATACCGCCGTCGTGCTCGGCGCCGGCCCGATCGGCACAATGGTGGCGATCGCCGCGCTCGCCGGCGGCTGCGCGCGAGCGATCGTCGCCGATCTTGCCCAGCCGAAGCTCGATATCGCCACCCAGTATCAGGGCGTCATCCCGGTCAATATCCGCGAGAAGAACCTGACCGAGGAAGTGTTGCGCCTGACCGACGGCTGGGGTGCTGACGTCGTGTTCGAATGCTCCGGATCGCCGAAGGCCTGGGAAACGATCATGGCATTGCCGCGCCCAGGGGGCGTCATTGTTGCTGTCGGCCTGCCGGTCAATCCGGTCGGCTTCGATGTTTCGACCGCATCGACCAGGGAAATCCGCATCGAGACGGTCTTCCGCTATGCACACCAGTACGAGCGGGCGATTGCTCTGCTCGGCTCCGGCCGTGTCGACCTGAAGCCGCTGATCTCCCAGACGTTCAAGTTCGAGGACTCGATCAAAGCCTTCGACCGCGCGGTCGAGGCACGGCCAACGGACGTGAAGCTGCAGATCGTGATAGACTAAGGCGCCCTAGGGGACCCGATGCCGGGTTTCATCTTGCGAAACGCGAAAGCCGTGCCTGCAACGACAGCCGCGGCTCCGAGCGCAATGAGCAGGTGGTGGTGCAGCGGGAGGTGGCCCAGCATCTGCTGGATGCCGTGCCCGAAGATATAGCCCAACGCTGTGAACAATTGCCCCCAGACCAGCGCCGCCGCGATGTTCAGAACGAGGAATTTCCGTGTCGGGATGCGCGTCGTACCGATGACGATGGGGCTGATCGTCCGCAATCCGACGAGGAAGCGGAACGCGAAGATGAAGCCGGTCGGATATTTTTCGAGAAGCTGTGTCACCCGCGCTAACGCGGGCTTTTCCATCAGCCGGCGAACGAAACCCCAATGAGAGGCATAACGCCCGGCGAAGAACCATACTTGGTCGCCGGCGAACGAACCGGCCGCTGCCGCCATCGACGCAGTCCAGTATGTCAGAAGCCCGCGATGCGAGATGACGCCGCCGAGGAATGCGGCGGTTTCGCCTTCAAAGGCGGTACCGAGGAATATCGCCAGCAGACCGTAATTCTCGATCAGGAGTTCGATGGACACCCACTAGGCCTCCAGCCTTTCAGGATCCAGGCTTCCGCGGCATCATTGCCATCTCAGACCGGCTTCAAATCCCCAAGCACCGTTGGAATGAGTTCCGAAACGGTCGGATGGATCGGCACAGCCCATTGCAGGGCAGGGTAGGTGGTGCCGGCGTTCATGGCATCGATGATGCCGTGGATCACCTCGTCGCCTTCGATGCCCAGGATGGCAGCGCCGAGGACCTGCTTGGTCTCGGCATCGGCGATGATCTTCATGAAACCCTGGGTCTCGCCGCGTTCATTGGCGCGGCCGACGCGGCTCATGGGACGGGTGGAGATCATGATCTTCTTGCCGGAGCGGCGCGCCTCCTTCTCCGTCACGCCGACACGGCCGAGCGGCGGATCGATGTAGAGCGCGTATGCGGGAATGCGGCTGCTCACCTTCCGGTCAGCCCCATCCAGCAAGTTAGCCGCGACGATCTCGAAGTCATTATAGGATGTATGCGTGAAGGCGCCGCGGCCGTTGCAATCACCGAGCGCGTAGATGCCTTCGACGTTCGTCATCAGCTTGTCGTCGACTGTGATGTAGCCGCGCGTGTCTGTCGCAACGCCGGCAACGTCGAGACCAAGATCGTCCGTGTTCGGTTTGCGGCCGGTCGCGATCAGCACATGGCTTGCGTCGATTTCCGGTTTTCCGGAGCTAACCGTCACGGCAATTCCGCCGTCCTTCGCGGCGAAGGCAATCCCGTCGGCATTGGTATGAACGGCGATACCCTCTGCGCGCAGAACGTCCTCGATCGCGTTGGAGATGTCTTCATCCTCGCGGGAGGCGAGTTTCGGTCCGCGCTCGAGAACGGTGACCTCGGCGCCGAAGCGGCGGTACATCTGGGCGAATTCGAGACCGATATAGCTGCCGCCGACGACGACCAGGTGGCGCGGCAGCGTGTCGAGATCGATGATCGACGTGCTGGTGAGATAGCCGATGTCGTCGACGCCTGGAAAATCCGGAACGACCGGGCGAGCCCCAACGTTCAGAAAGATTTGCGGCGCTGTCAGCGTCTCGCCGTTGACGGCGATCGTTTTCGGGCCGGTGAATTTGGCCTGGCCGTAGACGACATCCATCGTTTTCATGCTGCCGAGCCAATCGATCAGGCCGTTGCGAGCGTCCATGATGACGGTTTTGGCACGCTTGCGAACGACCTGCATGTCGATTTCAATCCCGCCGGCGATCTTCACGCCGTAGTCGCCGCCGCGACGGGCGACGTGGGCGGCGCGGGCGCTGGCAACCAGCGTCTTCGTCGGCATGCAGCCGGCATTGACGCAAGTGCCGCCAAGATACTTGCGTTCGATCAGCGCAACCTTCATGCCCTTCTCGGCCATGCGGGCCGCGAGAAAGGGGCCGGATTGACCTGCCCCGACGAAAATCGCGTCATAGGTTTTCATGGCACTGCCCCCACGATCAACAACGCGCCGCCGACGGCGACGATATCCTCGATAAGCGCCGCCGGCAAATCCTTGCCGAAGACACTGGCGAGCTTGCCGCGGGCAGCTGCGCCACCGAGCGTCCCTGCAATAGCGCCGACGATACCCGCGATGAGACCGGCAACCAGAGAACCGCCGGAAGCCGCGATGGTGGCGCCGGCCAGAGCTCCCATGATGATACGCGCTCCGAACTGTATCGGCATCTTACGGCTCGGCGTTGTCGGCAGCTGATCACTGATCAATTCGAGGACGGCAAGCAGCGTGAAGATCCACGGCGTCCATTGATAGCCCATGAAGGCGAGAGGAGTCTGAGAGACGTCGAACCAGCCAAGTGTTGCGCCCCAGGCGACGGCGGCAGGTGCGGTCATGGCCCTGAGGCCGGTAATAATTCCGGTCAAAAATGCAAGGAATAGAAGCATCTACGAACCCCCGACCTGTGCCGTTGCGGCGTTCGCAGCGTGGCACAATCTCCGAAGGGTTTCAATTCGCTCCCGGTGACTCGTTAGCGAGTTGCGAATGGGGCCCACAAAGGGGTCAGCGATCGGTGGATCAGGTCGTGATCTGCAGCAGCAGGCCTTAGTTCGTGAAGGCCTGTATTCCCGTAATGGCGCGGCCGAGAATGAGGGCGTGGATGTCGTGGGTGCCCTCGTAGGTGTTGACCACTTCGAGGTTGACGAGGTGGCGGGCGACGCCGAACTCGTCGGAGATGCCGTTGCCGCCGAGCATGTCGCGGGCGGCGCGGGCGATCTCGAGCGCCTTGCCGCAGGAGTTGCGCTTGAGGATCGAGGTCAGCTCCACCGGCGGATGGCCTTCTTCCTTCATGCGGCCGAGCCTCAGGCAGCCCTGCAGGCCGAGCGTAATCTCGGTTGCCATGTCGGCAAGCTTCTTCTGGATCAGCTGGTTGGCGGCCAGCGGCCGGTTGAACTGCTTGCGGTCGAGCACATATTGCCGCGCCGTCGCATAGCAGGCTTCGGCGGCCCCCAGCGCCCCCCAGGCAATGCCGAAGCGGGCGGAGTTCAGGCAGCTGAACGGACCCTTGAGGCCCGACACGTTGGGCAAGAGGTTCTCTTCCGGCACGAAGACATTATCCATCACCACCTCGCCGGTGATCGAGGCGCGCAGCCCGACCTTGCCGTGGATGGCGGGGGCCGACAGCCCCTTCCAGCCCTTTTCCAGGATGAAACCGCGGATCACGCCGTCCTCGGTCTTGGCCCAGACGACGAAGACGTCGGCGATCGGCGAATTGGAGATCCAGGTCTTGACGCCGGTGAGATGATAGCCGCCGTCAGCCTTCCGTGCGCGCGTCACCATCGAGCCCGGATCGGAGCCGTGGTCCGGCTCGGTGAGCCCGAAGCAGCCGATCCATTCGCCGGTGGCGAGCTTGGGCAGGTATTTCTGCTTCTGCGCTTCCGAACCGAAGGCATCGATCGGCACCATGACGAGCGAGGATTGCACGCTCATCATCGAGCGGTAGCCGCTGTCGACGCGCTCCACTTCGCGGGCGATCAGCCCGTAGGCGACATAGCCGAGGCCGGCACCGCCATATTCCGGGTCAATCGTCGGGCCGAGCAGCCCGAGCTCGCCCATTTCGCGGAAGATATCAGGATCGGTCTTTTCGTGGCGGAAGGCTTCGAGAACGCGGGGGGGCGAGCTTTTCCTGCGCATAGGCGTGTGCGGTATTCTGCACCATGCGCTCCTCGTCCGTCAGCTGCTCGACCAGCCGGAACGGGTCGGCCCAGTCGAAGATCTCGCGGGTGTGCTGCATGACGGCGTCTCCTCACCATTGTTCAGGCATGCCTGATCAAGCTGGCCATAACGCCGGCCAACTTCGGCGTCAACCGGAAGGAATATAGCGGATACAGGCTTTTCAAAAAGGCTTCCATGCTCCAACTTGCCGCCCTATGAAATCGAATTGAGGAGGCGGGAATGACGTCGAGCAATCTTTTTGTGCATGCCGAAGGTGCTGACTGGAGCAGTCCGGAACCGGGTGTCACGCGCCGCATCATGGTCTATCTGCCCGAAATGATGATGGTCGAAGTCGCGTTCGAGAAGGATGCGGTCGGAGCTGCGCACTCGCACCCGCATATCCAGGCGAGCTATGTCGCCGAAGGCAGCTTTGCCGTGACGATCGACGGAAAGACCGAGGTGCTGAAACAGGGCGGCAGCTTCATCGTGCCGCCGGATCTCGTCCATGGGGTGACGGCTCTGGAAAAGGGTCGCCTGATCGACACTTTCACGCCGCACCGCGCCGAGTTCCTGAAATGATCACCCGGCCTTCCGGCCCGCATGCATCGCCGGTGCCAAGGGCGGGATGAAGCGAGCATCCTCGCCTTTTACGGTTTCGCGCAGGAACTCGATGACGGCGCGCACCCGCGGCGCCTGCTTCAGATCGCCGTGGCAGGTCACCCAGTAGCCGCGGCAGAGGTCCACTTCATCAGGCAAGACGCGCACGAGCTCCGGATAACGGCTGGCAAAGAAATACGGCAGTACGCAAAGCCCTAGGCCATTTCGGGTTGCCGTCAGCTGCGCAAAGATGCTGGAACTCTGGAACCGCGGTTTGATGCGCGGATGCACGTCGCCGAGATAATCAAGCCCCGGCGCAAAGATCATCTCTTCGATATAGCCGATGAACGGATGATCGAGCAGATCGTCGCGGCAGGTAATCGGCGAGCTGTTGGCGAGATAGTCCCGCGAGCCGTAAACCTGCAGATGGTAATCCGTCAGCTTCTCGAAAAAATACGGCCCGCCCTTCGGTTCGTCCAGCACGACGGAAAGGTCCGCTTCCTTGCGCGACAGCGACATGATTTGCTGGATCGTCACGAGTTCCAGCGAAAGGTGCGGATGAAGCGCGGCGAATTTCGGCAGCACGCTGGCAAAGAAAAAGTTGGCAAAGCCTTCCGGCGCGCTGAGGCGGACGACGCCGCGCTGCGTCATGGAGCCTGCGGCAAGATCGGCCCGTAAACGTTCGGTTTCCTGCTCCATCTTTTCGGCGGTTTCCACGAATCGTGTGCCCATGGCAGTCAGCACATAGCCGCGCGGGTTACGCTCGAAGAGCTTGACCTTCAGGGCAAATTCCAGCCGGTCGATACGCCGCGAGACGGTGGCATGGCTCGTCCGCAGCTGTCTGGCTGCAGTCGAAAGCTGCCCTGTTCGAGCCACCGCTAGAAAAAACTGCAGATCGTCCCAAGTAAACTGCGGAGGATTGTTCATGCGGGTTCACGCGTCCATCTACGTCTTTGGTCTAATGCCTAGAGACCGGAAAGCAGCCGATGCACAGTTTCCGAGCGGCTCTGTGCAAAAACGAACAGATACTGTTTGGAATTAGTTGTAAACCGCCGGTTGCCTCATGCGGGAAATTCCGTGATCGTAGGCGCGGCGTCGGTTCGTTTGAGGAGAGCGGCTGGCCAATTTTGAACAGACTCGCGATCTGGCCATCTCTGGGAGGAGAGACTTATGCGAAAGAATCTTATTGCGTCCGTTGCATTCCTGCTTGCAAGCAGCACAGCCGTGTTCGCCAATGGTGCGTCGGACGGGAAGGTGAAGATTGGCATTCTGAACGATCAGTCCGGTGTCTATGCAGACTTCGGCGGTAAGTCGTCCGTCGAGGCCGCCCAGATGGCGGTCGAGGATTTCGGCGGCAAGGTGCTCGACGTTCCGATCGAGATCATCGATGCCGACCATCAGAACAAGCCGGACATCGCCTCGAACATCGCCCGCCAGTGGTACGACACCGAGCAGGTGGACGCGATCATGGAGTTGACGACCTCGTCGGTTGCCCTTGCGGTCCAGGCAATTGCGAAAGAGAAGAAGAAGATTGACATCGTCACGGGCGCTGCGACGACGGATCTTACCGGCAAGGCCTGTTCGCCCTATGGCTTCCACTGGGCCTATGACACGCATGCGCTGGCTGTCGGCACCGGTGGCGCGCTCGTCAAGCAGGGCGGCGACAGCTGGTTCTTCCTGACGGCGGACTATGCCTTCGGCTATTCGCTGGAACAGCAGACCTCCGATTTCGTCAAGGCGAACGGCGGCACGGTCGTCGGCTCCGTCCGGCATCCGCTTTCCAGCCAGGACTTCTCGTCCTTCTTGCTGCAGGCGCAGTCTTCCGGTGCCAAGGTCATCGGCCTCGCCAATGCCGGCCTCGATACGTCGAATGCCATCAAGCAGGCAGCCGAATTCGGCATCACGCAGGGCGGCCAGCACCTGGCGGCACTGCTCTTCACGCTGGCGGAGGTCCATGGGCTTGGTCTCGAGGCCGCTCAGGGCCTGACGCTGACGGAAGGCTACTATTGGGACCGCGACGACGAGAGCCGCGCCTTCGCAAAGAAGTTCTTCGAGCGCACCGGCAAGATGCCGAACATGATCCACACCGGCACCTATTCCGCTGTTCTTCAGTATCTGAAGGCGGTCCAGAAGGCTGGCACGGACGAGACGGAAGCTGTTGCCAAGCAGTTGCATGAAATGCCTGTCGATGACGTCTTCGGCCGCGGCGGCACCGTCGGACCGAACGGGCGCATGATCCACGACATGTACCTGCTGCAGGTCAAGAAGCCGGAAGAGAGCAAGCAGCCTTGGGACTACTTCAATGTTCTGGCCACCGTCCCCGGCAAGGAAGCCTATATCGACCCCGCCAAAAGCGGCTGCGATCTGGTAAAGTAAGCCTATGGCGGTTTCCGCAACACAAACGAATGCGACGCCGCGGGTGGTTCTTTCCGCCCGCGGCCTTCGCCGGGACTTCGGCGGCTTCACGGCCGTCAAGAACGTCGACCTCGATGTGCAGGATGCGAGCGTCCATGCGCTGATCGGGCCGAACGGCGCGGGCAAGACGACGGTTTTCAATCTCTTGACCAAATTCCTGCAGCCGACAGCCGGCACTATCATGCTGATGGGCACCGACATCACCAAGACCCCGCCGGACAAGGTGGCGCGGATGGGACTGGTGCGCTCGTTCCAGATTTCCGCGGTGTTTCCGCACCTGTCGGTGCTCGACAACGTGCGCGTCGCACTGCAGCGGCCCAACAACCTCTCGACGCAATTCTGGCGGCCGATGTCGTCGCTCGATCGGTTGAACGACCGCGCCGAGCAATTGCTCGCGAGCGTCGGGCTCTCGAAGGAGCGTGATCATATAGCCGCGGACCTCTCCTACGGGCGCAAGCGCGTTCTTGAGATCGCCACCACGCTTGCTCTCGACCCGAAGGTGCTGCTCCTCGACGAGCCGATGGCAGGGATGGGGCAGGAGGATGTCAGTGTCGTTTCCGCCATCATCCGCGAGGTCGCGCGTGACCGGGCGGTCTTGATGGTCGAGCACAATCTTTCCGTTGTCGCCAATATCTGCCAGCAGGTGACCGTGCTTCAGCGCGGCGAGATCCTCGCCGAAGGCGACTATGCCGCGGTCAGCAAGGATCCGCGCGTCCGCGAGGCCTATATGGGCACGGAGGATAGCTGATGGCGGCGCTTCTGGAAGTTCAGGGCCTGAATGCCTGGTACGGCGAAAGCCACATCCTGCATGGCGTCGACATGCATGTCGGCGAAGGCGAGACGATCACGATCCTCGGACGCAATGGAGTCGGCAAAACAACCACGCTGCGGACCATCACCGGCATCGTCCGCGCGCGAAAGGGCAGGATCAGCTTTGGCGGAGCGGACATGATTCAGGTGCCGCTGCACAAGACGGCGCATAAGGGCATCGGCTTCGTGCCCGAGGAGCGCGGCATCTTCTCGACACTCACCGTTTCCGAGAATCTGCTTTTGCCGCCGGTCGTTGCCGAAGGCGGCATGACCGTCGATGAAATCTATGAGCTTTTCCCAAACCTTTACGAGCGCCGGGCCAGCTCCGGAACCAAGCTTTCGGGCGGCGAACAGCAGATGCTGGCGATCGCCCGCATCTTGCGCACCGGCGTCAAAATGCTCCTGCTCGACGAGCCGACCGAGGGCCTTGCGCCCGTCATCGTCCAGCGTATCGGCGAGGTATTGCGGAAGCTGAAGGAGCGCGGGATGACGATCCTTCTCGTCGAGCAGAATTTCCGCTTTGCCAGCCGCATTGCCGACCGCTTCTATCTGATGGATCATGGGCAGATGGTGTCCGAGTTCCCGGTCGGCGAACTGCCGCAGCGGATGGATACGCTGCACAGGGTTCTGGGGGTGTGATGCCATGACGATGATCTTCGGCATTCCCGTTCAGGCACTGCTTGGCCAGTTGCTGATCGGCCTGATAAACGGCTCTTTCTACGCCCTGCTCAGTCTCGGCCTGGCCATCATCTTCGGCCTGCTGCGCGTCATCAACTTTGCGCATGGTGCGCAATATATGCTGGGCGCCTTCGTCGCCTATCTGATGCTTGCTTACGGTGGCATCGGCTATTGGCCGGCGCTCATTCTGGCGCCTCTCGCCGTCGGCCTGTTCGGCGCAGTGGTGGAGCGTCTCTTTCTGCGGCGGCTCTACGATCTCGATCCGCTTTACGGCCTGCTTTTTACGTTCGGCATGGCGCTGGCGATCGAGGGGACGTTCCGCTACCTCTACGGCTCTTCGGGCCAGCCCTATGCGACCCCGACAGCCCTCGCAGGCGGAATGAACCTCGGCTTCATGTTCCTGCCGATCTATCGTGGCTGGGTGGTCGTCATGTCGCTGGTGGTCTGCATCGGCACCTGGCTCCTGATCGAAAAGACCAAGCTCGGCGCCTATCTCCGGGCTGCGACGGAAAATACGGTTCTGGTGCAGGTTTTCGGCGTCAACGTACCGCTGCTTCTGACGCTGACCTACGCGCTCGGAGCCGGTCTTGCCGCCTTTGCCGGCGTGCTGGCGGCGCCGATCTACCAGGTCTCGCCGCTGATGGGATCGAACATCATCATCGTCGTTTTTGCCGTCGTCGTGGTCGGCGGCATGGGTTCGATCATGGGTGCGATCGTCACCGGCTATGTGCTGGGTATTGCGGAGGGCCTCACAAAGGTCTTCTATCCGGAAGCGTCGAACATCGTGGTCTTCGTGATCATGGCGATCGTGCTTCTCGTCAGGCCCGCGGGCCTCTTCGGCCGGGATGCGTAAGATGACGGACATCACCGAAACCCTTCGAACGGAAAAGAGCCGCACCGCGCTGTCAGTGCAGGCCGCCTTCCTCATCATCGGCCTGCTGCTTCTGCTGCTCGCGCCGTTCTTCTTCTATCCTATCTTCCTGATGAAGCTCCTGTGCTTCGCGCTCTTTGCCTGCGCCTTCAATCTGCTGCTCGGTTACACGGGCCTGCTCTCCTTCGGGCATGCCACCTTCTTCGGCGGCGCTGCTTATTTCACCGCCTATACGGTGAAGGCGTGGGGCTTTCCGCCTGAGCTCGGCATCTTGACGGGTGTGGCAGGGGCGGCCGTGCTCGGCCTCGTCATCGGTTACCTCGCCATTCGCCGCCAGGGCATCTACTTTGCAATGATCACGCTGGCGCTCTCGCAGATGTTCTTCTTCTTCTGCCTGCAGGCGAAATTCACCGAGGGCGAGGACGGCATCCAGTCCGTGCCGCGGGGACATCTCCTAGGATTTATCGACCTCAACAATTCCACCAACATGTACTACTTCGTACTGGCGGTATTCCTCATCGGCATGGTGCTGATCTGGCGCTTCATCAACTCGCCTTTCGGCATGATCCTGAAATCGATCCGGGAAAACGAACAGCGGGCGGTCTCGCTCGGCTATTCCGTGGCTCGCTACAAGCTCGGTGCTTTCGTGATGTCGGCGGCCCTTGCCGGACTTGCAGGTGCCGTTAAGTCGCTGGTCTTCCAGTTCGCGACGTTGACGGACGTCGCCTGGCAGATGTCGGGCGAGGTGATCCTGATGACGCTTCTCGGCGGCATCGGCACGATGATCGGGCCGATCTTCGGCGCGGGGCTCGTCGTGACGCTTCAGAACTATCTCGCGACATCGGAATTCCCGGTGACGATCATCACCGGCGTCGTCTTCATGATTTGCGTTCTGATCTTCCGCCGCGGCATTATCGGCGAATTTTATGCCTCGTGGCTGGGGCGCAAACTGGGTTTCGTATATCGCCGCTGATGCGGCCGGTGACCGCATGGATCGCTACGATTATATCATCATTGGCGCAGGCAGCGCGGGCTGCGTGCTGGCGAACCGCCTGTCCGAAGACCGCAGCAACCGTGTTCTGCTGCTCGAGGCAGGCGGAAGCGACAATTACCACTGGATCCATATCCCGGTCGGCTATCTCTATTGCATCAACAATCCGCGCACGGACTGGTGCTTCACGACGGCGGCGGAAGAGGGGCTGAATGGCCGGGCGCTCAGCTATCCTCGCGGCAAAGTGCTCGGTGGCTGCTCCTCTATCAACGGCATGATCTACATGCGCGGGCAGGCTCGCGATTACGACCTCTGGCGCCAGATGGGCTGCACCGGCTGGAGCTGGGACGACGTGCTCCCCTATTTCCGCAAATCGGAGGATCATTACCGCGGCGAAGACGAGATGCATGGGGCAGGTGGCGAATGGCGGGTGGAGAAAGCGCGGGTGCGTTGGGCCGTGCTCGATGCCTTCCAGCAGGCGGCGAAGGAAGCAGGCATTCCCGTTACGGAGGATTTCAACCGCGGCAGCAATGAAGGCTCCGGCTATTTCGACGTTAACCAGCGCTCCGGCATCCGCTGGAACACGGCGAAGGCATTTCTCCGCCCCGCAATGAGGCGCGGCAATCTCACCGTTTTGACCAAGGCGCATGTGCGGCGGTTGCTTATCGAGGAAGGTGCGATTTCCGGCGTCGAGTTCCAGCACGACGGCATGGCGAAGCGCGTTTATGCTACTAAGGAAACAGTCCTTTCCGCCGGTTCGGTTGGTTCTCCGCATATCCTGGAGCTTTCCGGCATCGGTCGCGGCGAGGTGCTGAAAAATGGCGGCGTCGATATCGTGGCCGAGGTGAAGGGCGTCGGCGAAAACCTGCAGGATCATTTGCAACTGCGCCTTGCCTACAAGGTGACCGGCGTTCCCACGTTGAACGAGAAGGCGACGAAGTTGATCGGCAAGGCAGCGATCGGGCTTGAATATCTCATCCGCCGCTCGGGACCGATGTCGATGGCACCGAGCCAGCTTGGTATCTTCACGCGCTCGGGACCTGACAAGGAGACACCTGACCTGCAATATCACGTGCAGCCGGTCTCGCTTGACAAGTTTGGCGACCCCGTTCACCCCTTTCCGGCGATCACCGCCAGCGTCTGCAATCTCAGGCCGGAAAGCCGCGGCTCCGTGCATATTGCGAGCCCGGATTTCGCCGCACAGCCGACGATTGCACCGAAATACCTCTCGACGGAGCGTGATCGCGGCATAGCTGTTCGATCCATAAAGCTGACGCGGCGGATCGTTTCGCAGCCGTCCTTTGCGCGCTTCAAGCCGGAAGAATTCAAGCCCGGCCCCTCTTATCAGACAGAAGCCGATCTAGAGCGGGCGGCAGGCGAGATCGGCACGACGATCTTCCACCCCGTCGGCACCTGCCGAATGGGTGGAGACAGGGACAGCGTCGTCGATCCGCGGCTGAAGCTGCGCGCACTTGCCAAGCTCAGGATCGCCGATGCCTCGGTGATGCCGTCGATCACCTCGGGCAACACGAACTCTCCAACGATCATGATTGCCGAGAAAGCCGCGGCAATGATCCTGGAAGACAACAGATAGGAGGCCAGCATGGCACGGATCGCATTCATCGGGCTTGGCAATATGGGCGGGCCGATGGCGGCCAATCTCGTCAAGGCAGGACACGAAGTTATGGGCTTCGATCTCGCCGCCCCCGTGCTACAGGCCGCCGAAGAAACAGGCGTAAAGCCGGCAAGCCACATCAGCCAGGCCGTCATGGAGGCGGAGACCGTCGTAACGATGCTGCCGCAGGGCAAGCATGTGCTCACTGCCTGGCCGGACATATTGAAGTCGGTTCCGGCCGGAACGCTGGTGATCGACTGCTCGACCATCGATGTCGACAGTGCCCGTAAGGCGCATGAAATGGCGAAGGCCGCAGGCTGCCTCTCGCTTGACGCTCCCGTTTCCGGCGGAACGGGTGGGGCTAGCGCAGGTACCTTGACGTTCATGGCGGGCGGTTCGGACGAGAGTTTCGCCAAGGCCAAGCCGATCCTTGAAAAGATGGGCAAGAAGATCGTCCACTGCGGCGAAGCCGGCGCAGGTCAGGCGGCGAAAATCTGCAACAATATGATCCTCGGCATTTCGATGATCGGCGTCTGCGAAGCTTTCGTGCTGGGAGAAAAGCTCGGTCTCTCGCATCAGGCGCTTTTTGATGTCGCCTCGACGTCGTCCGGCCAGTGCTGGTCGATCAATACCTATTGCCCGGTTCCGGGGCCGGTACCGACATCGCCGGCAAACAACGAGTACAAACCGGGATTTGCTGCCGCTCTGATGCTCAAGGATCTCCGGCTTTCGCAGGAGGCGGCACTTTCGAGTGGTGCGTCGACCCCGCTCGGGGCGGAAGCGGCACAGCTTTACGCGCTCTTCGAAAAGCAGGGCAATGCCGGAAAGGACTTTTCCGCCATCATCGAGATGTTCCGGGAGCAGCCCTGACTACTTAGCAACAAGCGACAGATGCAAGCGTGCGGTATCGTTGAGCAAAATCTCGATGTCGCCTGGTGCGGCAAGTTCGATCGCGCCACAAAGCGTGCCGGTCGTGATCAGCGCCCCGGCCTTCAGCGAGTTTTCAGGGCGCAGCTTGTCGTTGGCGTAGTCAACGAGCCAGGTCAGCACGTCGCCTTTCGGGTGCTGTGCAGGCGCATCGTAGATCGACTGGCCGTTGAAGGTGACTTTCAGCGGCGTTCCGGTGGCTGTGTCGATCAGCGACTTTGGCACGTTCGGGCCAAGCACGTAGCCGCTGTTGCCGAGGCGATCGGCGAGGAAGAGCAGGAATGAAATCTTGCCACTTTCCTCGATGGCGGAGACCAGAAGTTCAGCGCCGAGATGGACGGTCGCCACTGCATCGGCGACTTCGGCACGGCTGTAATCGCCGTTGCGGCGAACCGGTAAGTCCGAGCCGAGACGGACGGCGATTTCCGCCTCAAACTTCATACCCTTCGCCCACGGAATCTGCGCGACGGAATCGGCTTCTGCGTAAGGATGGAGCGGTGCCGTCACCGCCTGGCCATCCGGCGAAGCCGTCACTTTCCATGCGTTGCTGGCAATGGCCTCTTCGGCGGCGAGGAAATTCTGCGCATCCATGGCGTGGCGCAGATCGGCGGGAAGCGCGAAATCGGCCGTCGGCGCTTGACTGCCCGCTTTGTGGAGGCCGTGAAGTCGAGCTGCGAGCGCACGCGGGTCGAAGGCCGCGTTTGAATCCGTCATGATGGTTCCTCCGCCTGGTTTCTTGAACGGCCAACACTAGCCGCCTGCCTAAGATGGGATAAGGGGCGTGTATGGAAAGACTGCTATTCCATTGCTGCATGCCAAGCGCGGCGGTAGTCCTTCAGTCCGGTGATCACGGCTGGCGGAAAGCGTCTTTCAGAACCGGGCGCCGGCCTTATGCCGGTGAGCAACGAGGCCCCCTGACTGGTGCCGGTCGAGCCGGGCAGGGCGACAACGTCGCGACCTGTCAATGCTGCAAGGATCTCGAGATAGGTCTCGTTCAACGCAAAAGGTCCCTCGACGATGAGCGGCCCCGCGGCGCCGATCAGGCCAAGGCAGGCCTCGCTCATCAAGCCAAGGTAGAGGCACATCGCGGCATAGCGCTCCGCAGCGTCTGCATTATCCGTATTCAGCCAGCGCTTCTCTCGGCCGGGAAACGGCCCGGAACCTGACGCCACGTTCGGGAGGAGCATCACGCCTTTTGAAATGGTTTCGCCGAGAGCCGCCTTGACATGTCCCAAGGGAACATCGCCGATTTCTGCGGAAAGAATCTCGAATTCGCGGCCGCCCATGAAGCGGGAGGATGGCACCGCACGGCCGTAGGCATCGACATTGGCAAGCGCATCACGTGATGGGTCGAGACGGTCAAGATCGCCACCCACTCCGAAATTGATCACCCAGGTTCCGGTCGAGACGACCGCAAACGGCGCCTCGCGCGTCACGAGATGCGGCAGCAGCGAGGCGTTGGAATCATGGATCCCGCAATAGACCGGAATGTCAGTAGAGACACCAATGCCGGAGGCGATCTGCGGCAGCACGGGACCAAGCGCATCGAAGGCCGAGCGGATCGGCGCCATCAGATTGCGGATGCCGAGCGTGTCGACCAGCGAGGAATATTCGCCGCGCTTCGGGTTCCAGAGATCGGTATGGCAGCCAAGCGACGTCACTTCGTTGGCCGCAACACCAGTCAGCCGCGCCGCCCAATACTGCGGGTAGGTGAGGATGGTCGCCACCCTTGCAAATTCCGCAGGAAAAGCCCTCTTCTGATAGTGAAGCTGGGCGCCGACATTCAGTCCCATCGACTGGCGCGGTGAATAGGTTTCCTTGAAGGAAGGGCGAAGGGCCGTATAGGCATCGCGGATGTCCTGCGGATATTCATGCTCGTAGTCGAGAACCGGCATGGCGAGCTTGCCATCCGGGCCAAGCAGCGCCGCAGATGCGCCGTGCGTGGTGCTCGAGATGGCGTCGAAGCCCGGCTCCTTCGCGAAGCGTCGGAAGGCATCGAGCGTGAACGACCAGAGCGCTTCCACGTCGTAGTGCGGGTAAGGGCCATCCTTGAGGACGGTATTCGCTATCTTCGCGACGGCGATCTCGGCACCCGTTGCAGCGTCGAGAACGACGACCTTCGCATTGGTCTTGCCGATATCGAGAACGGCGATCCGGCGGTATTTTGGCGCGTCGCTCATGGCATGTGGAAGACGGTGACGAGGTCGCTCTGGACGGGCGAATTGTCCGCGTTGGTTTCCATGATGTCGGCCATGTGCGCCCACCACTTCTTCATGACGGGATGGTCCGGCAGGCTCGCCATCGTGTGGTCCTGCGGACGTGTCAGCATGCCGAAGAGGGTGTTTGTCTCGCGGTCGAGATGGATGGAATAATCGCTGGCGCCGGATTTGTGCAGGAGTTCGACAAGTTCCGGCCAGATCTCGTCGTGCCGCTTCCTGTATTCGGCTTCCATGCCTGGGTTGAGCTTCATCTTGAAGGCGTGTTTTTCGAGGGTCATCGGGAGCTCATGGCCTTGATGCGTCGGGCGATGATGGGAATGGCAATGGTGATGATGAGCAGCAGGCCGATGAAGATCGACATGACGATGCCCGGCACGTTGAGCAGGCCGAGTCCGAAGGTGACAAGGCCCATCACAAAGGCGGCGATGACGACCCCCACTATCGTTCCGCAGCCGCCGAGGATCGAGACGCCGCCGAGCACGACCATGGTCACGACTTCGAGTTCCCATCCCTGGGCGATCGACGGGCGGGTGGAACCGAGACGCGAGGTGAGGCAGACCGCTGCAATGCCGCTCATGACGCCGGTCAGCATGAAGAGGATGAACTTCACGCGTTCGACGGGAATACCCGAAAAGCGGGCGGCAAAA
Organism: Rhizobium sp. SVR5-9E; assembly: GCF_056755095.1. Taxonomy (NCBI): domain Bacteria; kingdom Pseudomonadati; phylum Pseudomonadota; class Alphaproteobacteria; order Hyphomicrobiales; family Rhizobiaceae; genus Rhizobium; species Rhizobium sp. SVR5-9E. Next base: position 24,820 of record NZ_JBNDHS010000081.1, read on the forward strand.
TCATTGCTGCCGATCGTATAGATCTGGCGGCCGAAATTCGTCGCGTGCAGAAGGACCGCAAAGGCGGCTGCCAAGACGATGAAGAGCACGAATTCGAAGGAGAACACCCAGACGACATAGCCCTGGCCGAAATAGGCGAAATCGGCGGGATATTTGCCATAGGCCTGATCGCCGAGCACGATATAGGAAATGCCGCGGAACAGGCTCATTGTCCCGATGGTGACGACGATCGACGGCAGTTTCAGCACGGAGACGAGGAGGCCGTTGAAAATCCCGCAGAGCAGGCCGGTGCCGATGCCAATCAACACAAGTCCGGCTGTGCCGACGCCGACTTGCGCCGCCGCGCCCATGGCGGTCGAGGCAAGCGCGATGATGGCGGCGACCGAGAGATCGATCTCACCGGCAATGACGAGCAGCGCCATAGCAAAGGCGATCATCGCCTTTTCGGTGAAGTTGAAGGTCGCGTCCGAGAGGTTCCAAGCGTTCAGGAAATAGGGCGACGCCAGGGAATTGAAAATGAAGATCAGCACGGCGACGCCGAAGAGCAGAACTTCCCAGCTGGACATGATCCGGCGGAACGGGGTGCCGAGACGATCGGGAATGACGCGTTTTTCGGTCGGGGCGGAAACGGTGCTCATGCGGCCACCTCGGCTGGAGTGTCTGCTGCTGCCTTGTCGCGCAGGATGATGCGGCCGCGGCTGCGCTCGCGTCTGGCATTGAAGACGACGGCGAGAATGATGACGGTGCCCGAGATCGCCATCTGCGTGAAGGGCGAGATGCCGATGACCGGCAGGGCGTTCTTGATGACGCCGAGGAAGAGGGCGCCGAGCACGGTGCCGATCACCGAACCGACGCCGCCGGCAATCGAGATGCCGCCGATAACGCAGGCTGCGACGCTGTCGAGCTCGAAACCGCTGGCAATATCGACATAGGCAACCGCGTAACGGGAAACCCAGAGATAGCTCGCGAGGCCCGCCAGCGCGCCGGAAAGCACGAAGGCGAGGAATTTCGTCCAGCCGGTGTCGATACCGGCATAGACGGCGGCCGTCGGGTTGCCGCCGGTCGCATAGGCCGAGCGGCCGAACTGGGTGTATTTCAGCAGCACATACATCAGCACTACGATGATGATCCCGACCCAGCTCAGGACGGGCAGGCCGAGGATCGGCGTGCGCGGCACCGAAAGGAAGATCGGCGTCATCTGATGCGCGTTCACCCATGCGCCACCGGAGAGCACGAAGGCCATGCCCCGGTAAATGGTGAGCGTACCGAGCGTCACGACAATCGGCGGCATTTCGAGCGCCCAGACCATGAAACCGTTGATGGCGCCGAGGCACGCACCGATGGCGATCGCGGCAACGATCAGCACGATCAGCGGAATACCCGGATAGGCGGCGTTCATCATCGCGATCGCCATGCCGGTGAAGGCGAGATTGGCGGCAACCGAGAGGTCGATCGACTTCGTCAGGATCACCGTCATTTGCGCCAGCGCCAGGATGATCAGGATCGACGTGTCGTTGAAGATGCCGGCGAGGTTCGATGGCGTTGCGAAATCCGAAGCGCGCGTCGAGAAGATCGCGATCATCGCGACGATGATGAGGAAAAGCAGGGTTTCGCGCTTTCTGATCAGTCTTGACATGCTTTCACCTCATGCATTTCCGGTCGCCGCCCGCACCAGCGCCTCTGGCGAAAGCTGAGCGCGCTCGAAGAGGCCCGCCGAAAGACCTTCCTTCATCACCAGCACGCGATCCGACATGCCGATGATCTCCGGCAGTTCGGAGGAGATCATGATGATCGAAAGGCCTTCGGCGGCGAGTTCACTGATGAAGCCGTGGACAGCCGCTTTTGAACCGATATCGATGCCCTTGGTCGGCTCGTCGAGGATGATGACCTTCGGCTTGGTCGCGAGCCACTTGCCGATGACCACCTTCTGCTGATTGCCGCCGGAAAGCGTACCGACGGGCACGGAAAGCGCGGCGGCCCTGAGATCGAGCCGCTCGGCATATTTGCGGGCGAGCGCAAATTCATTCGCCGCTTTCAGGAAGCCCTTGCGCGAAGTGCGGCCGAGTGAGGGCAGCGTCATGTTCTGGTAGATCGGCATCGGCAGCGCCAGGCCGTGGCGGCCGCGCTCTTCCGGCACATAGACGATCCCGGCGCGGATGGCGTCATGGGGAGAGGTGATCGACAGCTCCTTGCCTTCGAGGACAAGCTTACCGGAGAGCGGCTTGGTAATGCCGAAGAGCGACTGGCAAAGTTCCGAACGCCCGGCGCCGATCAGGCCGTAGACGCCGAGAATTTCGCCCTTGCGAAGCGTGAAGGAGATGTCGCGGAATTCCGTCCGGTGGCAGTAACTCCGGACCTCGAGGAGGGGGCCGCCAATATTGACGGCGATCTTCGGAAACACGTTTTCGACGTCGCGGCCGACCATCATCTTTACGATCGAGTCCTGCGGCGTCTCCTGGAGCTTGCCGCTTCCGACGGCGCGGCCGTCGCGGAAGACGACGAAGTTATCGGCAATCTCATAGAGTTCGTCGAACTTGTGGCTGATGAAGAGGATCGCCTTGCCCTTGGCTCTCAAGCCCTGGACGATGCGGAAGAGGTCGTCGATCTCCTTGCGGGAAAGAGCCGCCGTCGGCTCGTCCATGATCACGATGCGGGCCTCGATCGAGAGCGCGCGGGCAATCGCTACCAGATGACGCTGCGCAATAGAGAGGTCCTTCAGACGGATCGTCGGATCGATGTTGCTTTCGAGCGACGTGAGCAGTTCCTTCGAGAGGCTGTTCATCGACTTCCAGTCGATGGTGCGGAATTTCGTGCGCGGCGCATGGCCGAGGAAGATGTTTTCGGCAACCGTCAGCTCATCGAAGAGCACTGTTTCCTGATGGATCGCGGTGACTCCGGCGTCGATCGCCGCTTGTGCGGTGGAGAAGGTAACAGGCTGCCCGTCGACGATGATTTCGCCCTCGTTGGGCTTGTAGATACCGGTCAGAATCTTGACGAGCGTCGATTTTCCCGCGCCGTTCTCGCCAATCAGCGCCGTGACCTTGCCGGGGTAGAGCGCAATACTGACGTTGTCGAGCGCCTTCACGCCGGGAAAAATCTGCGAGATGCCGCGCATTTCCAGGACTGTCTCTTATACACATCTGACGCTGCCGACGACTAGTC
>NZ_JBNDHS010000082.1:0-27654 GCF_056755095.1 Rhizobium sp. SVR5-9E
ATGCCGAAAAGCATCCCGAGCGGGCTTCCGAACTCGTCGTCCGCGGCATCTATACGCTGACCAAGGCCGAGCTCGACTGGTACTATCAGTTCGGCGTCTCGGAGATGTTCCCGGACAAATGGGAGCGCTTCATCGCACCGATCCCGCCGGAAGAGCGCCACGAGATGATGCAGGCCTATAATCGGAGGCTGACTGGCGCCGACCGGGCCGTTGCGCTCGAAGCCGCCCATGCCTGGAGCATCTGGGAAGGCGAGACGATCACGTTGCTGCCGGAAAAATCGACCAGCGGCAAGTTCGAGGAAGCGGAATTCGCCTATGCGTTTGCCCGCATCGAAAACCACTTCTTCGTCAATGCCGGCTGGCTGGAGGAAGGGCAACTGATCCGCGACGCCCACAAGCTGAAGGACATTCCGGGCGTCATCGTCCATGGCCGCTACGACATGCCCTGCCCCGCCCGCTTCGCCTGGGCGCTGCACAAGGCCTGGCCGACGGCGGAATTCCATCTGATCGAAGGCGCGGGCCACGCGTTTTCGGAGCCCGGCATTCTGGATCGGCTGATCCGGGCAACCGACAAATTCGCCGGAAAGTAACAAGTGCCTTCGAGGCCGACGGAACCAACATCATGACACGCGAAAAAATCTACCTCTTCGACACGACGCTCCGGGACGGGCAGCAGACGCCCGGCATCGACTTTTCGGTCGAGGACAAGATTGCGATCGCGACCATGCTGGACGAGTTCGGCCTCGACTATGTCGAGGGCGGATATCCGGGGGCGAACCCGACGGATACGGCGTTCTTCGGCGAGAAGCGCACCGGCCAGGCAAGTTTCGTTGCTTTCGGCATGACGAAGCGGCCCGGAGTTTCAGCCTCCAACGATCCGGGGCTTGCGGCGCTGCTGCAGGCAAAGAGCGATGCGATCTGCTTCGTCGCCAAGAGCTGGGACTACCACGTCGAAGTCGCGCTCGGATGCACCAAAGAGGAAAACCTCGAATGCATCGCCGAAAGCGTGAAGGCAGCGGTTGCTGCCGGCAAGGAGGCAATGGTCGACTGCGAGCACTTCTTCGACGGATACAAGGCCAACCCCGCCTATGCGCTCGCCTGCGCGAAGACGGCCTATGCAGCCGGCGCCCGCTGGGTCGTGCTCTGCGACACCAACGGCGGGGCGCAGCCTCCCGAAATCCGAGCCATCGTCGAAGCGGTGATTTCGACAGGCGTTCCCGGTGACTGTCTGGGCATCCACGCGCATAACGATACGGGCCAGGCCGTCGCCAATTCGCTGGCAGCCATCGAGGGAGGCGCCCGTCAGATCCAGGGGACGCTGAACGGCATCGGCGAGCGTTGCGGCAATGCCAATCTGGTGACGCTGATCCCGACACTCGCCCTCAAGGACACCTACAGCACGCGCTTCGAAACCACCATCGATGCCGAACGGCTCACGAATCTCACGCGCCTGTCCCACGCTTTCGACGAGCTCCTGAACCGTTCGCCGGATCACCAGATGCCTTATGTCGGCGCTTCGGCTTTCGCGACGAAGGCCGGCATCCATGCCTCCGCCCTGCTCAAGGATCCGCGCACTTACGAACACGTGCCGCCGGAAAGCGTCGGCAACTTCCGCAAGGTCATGGTGTCCGACCAGGGCGGCAAGGCGAACTTCATCAACGTGCTCAAACGCCGCGGCATCGAGGTCGCCAAGGACGATCCGAAGCTGGACCGGCTGATCTCCATCGTCAAGGAACGGGAAGCCTCGGGCTATGCCTATGAGGGCGCGGATGCAAGCTTCGAGCTGCTTGCCCGCCGTACGCTCGGCACCATTCCGGAATTCTTCTCGGTCGAAGGTTTCCGGGTGATGGTCGAGCGCCGCTTCGATTCCCACGGACGGGTGAAGATCGTCTCGGAGGCCGTCGTGAAAATCGTCATCGAGGGCCACACGATCATGTCGGTGGCCGAAGGCGACGGCCCGGTCAACGCGCTCGACCTGGCACTGCGCAAGGATTTCGGCAAGTACCAGCATGAAATCGACGATCTCGTGCTTGCCGACTTCAAGGTGCGCATCCTCAACGGCGGCACGGAGGCGATCACGCGCGTTCTCATCGAATCCACCGACTCGAGCGGCGTGCGCTGGTGGACGGTCGGCGTGTCGGAAAATATCATCGATGCCTCCTTCCAGGCGCTGATGGATTCCGTCATCTACAAGCTGATGAAGAACCGGCAGCTGGCGGGTAAGATCGCGGCGGAGTGAACTGGAGAGGTTCAAAACCGCTGCACATTCATTCACCGAAATGAATTGGCCTATTCATGCCGCTTGGGTTAATCGGGTCCATAACCAGAACAAATATGGAAACACCCCCGATGTCTGCCGAGGCGAGCCAACCTGCCATCAAGAACGAGGATAGCGCACGCGGCTTCGCCTTCGCACTGACGGCCTATTTTCTGTGGGGCTTCCTGCCCTTCTACATGAAGGCCGTGGCGCATATCTCGCCGGCGGAGGTGATCGCGCACCGCATTATCTGGTCTGTGCCTTTGGCAGGCGCCGTGCTGTTCGCCCTCGGGCGCACGCAAGACATTGCCATCGCGCTGCGCTCGCCGCGCATGCTGGCGATGGCGGCGCTGACGGCGTCACTCATCACCGTCAACTGGGGCACTTATGTCTGGGCGATCGGGGCCGGCCATGCGCTCGATGCCGCGCTCGGTTATTTCATCAACCCGTTGTTCAGCATCTTCCTCGCTGCCGTCCTGCTCAAGGAGAGGCTGCAGCCTCTTCAGATCGCAGCGATCTGCCTTGCCGGCATCGCTGTCATCGTGCTTGCCATCGACAGCGGTGGCATTCCCTGGGTTGCGTTGGTGCTCGCCGTCACCTGGGGTTTCTACGCTCTCTTGCGCAAGACGCTGCCGCTCGGCCCCAATCAGGGCTTCTTCCTCGAAGTGCTGATCCTCAGCTTACCGGCCCTGCTCTACATCCTCTATATGGAGCTCGGTAGCGGCGAGGGTCACCTCTACCGCACCGGCCTCGCCGATACAGCGCTGCTGCTCGGCTGCGGCCTGATCACCGCCGTGCCGCTGATGATCTATGCAAACGGCGCCAAGCTGCTCCGGCTGTCGACGATCGGCATCATGCAGTATATCGCGCCGACGATGATCTTCCTGATCGCCATCTTCGCCTTTCACGAGCCGCTCGGCACTGCACGCATGATCGCCTTCCCGCTCATCTGGGCAGGCCTCGTGCTTTATACGTGGTCGATGCTGAACGCGACGCGCGGGCGCTAAGCAGGTCTCCGGAAAGTGGGGACCGGTTTCGGGCTAAGGCATGCGCGAAAACAAAGGAATTAAGCGCTAAGCGATTCTGAAAGATCGCGACGCGCTTTAGCCCGTCCTTACATCTTCGAAATTACGGCATCCTCCCCCTCACGGTCGGCAGCGAGTTCCGCTGCCTGCGCCATGATGGCGGGGATGATTCCAGAAATATCGTCGATGACCAGCGGCTGGACCCTGTGAGCCGTGTGGACGAAGCCCTCTTCCGTCATGTGCCGCATCAGCTCCATCATCGGATCCCAGAAGCCCTTGATGTTGGCGAACACCATCGGCTTCTCGTGGCGGGCAAGCTGAGCCCATGTCATGATCTCGACGATTTCTTCCAGCGTGCCGATCCCGCCCGGAAGCGCCACGAAGGCGTCGGAACGCTCGAACATCATATGTTTGCGCGTATGCATGTCCGGCGTTACAATAAGTTCGTTGAGCTGGCCGAGGGAATGGCGAGTCGCCTCCATGTCGATCAGGAATTCGGGGATGATGCCGGTCACCTGCCCCCCATTGGAAAGCACGCCGCTCGCAACAGCGCCCATGATGCCCTTGGTGCCGCCGCCATAGATGAGGCGGAGGCCGTATTCGGCGATTTCCTTGCCGAATGCACGCCCGGCAGCCATGTACGCTGCGTCTCCTCCGGGCCTTGAGCCGCAGTAAACGCAGATCGACTGAATCGAATGAGATTGATCGTTCATAGGGGCAAACAACTATTCCATGCCTCAGCAGTCAAGAAAAATGAAAGAAAAGCTGCGCGTTGAGCCTGCGTTATTGCTTTGAATGCTTGTGCAAAGCAACGGGAATCGCTAGCAATTTTTGATGTACCGGCACATTTTGCCGCCTGGGGAGACGTAATGATGAGAAACCGCGCCGGCTTGCTGGCCTTTGCAGTGCTTGGAATTGCAATCCTTTTGATGGTCTTCGTGGTCATGCCCCGGATCGGCGACGATGCGTCAAAAATCGGCGATGCCATCAATCAAGCAGGCTCCCAGGTCAAGAACACGGTACAAGAAGCCGGCAAGACCACGCGTAACGCGGCTGCCGACGCGGCTGCTACGACCGAAAAGGTCGGCCGTCTTGCCGCCGACGCAGGTCAGTCTCTCACGCAACTTAAGGCACTCTTCGCAGACGGCAAGGGTCCGACGGCCGAAGCATTCGGCGCCGCCAGGACAAAGGCGACAGACTCGTTGAAGGCGCTCGCCGATTTCGCAATTCCCGACGGCTCCGATCCGGCGACGACGGCCACCGTCACGAAAGCCAAGGACGGCGCCGCAAAGGCGCTGGTCATCGTTCAAAACCTGCCGGAAAATATCGCCGACGCGCTTGCCGCACTCGTAAAGGCCGAGGCGGCACTCTCCGGCGCGGCCGAGAGCCAGCCTGCGGCGAACGCCCCTGCAGCCGAGGCCACTTCCGGACCCAAGCTTCCCGCTTTCGACGTCCTGCGCGTAGAGCCGGATGGCTCGACCGTGATCGCCGGTTCCGCCGCGCCGAACAGCAAGCTTGAAATTTTCGACGGCGACAAGCTGGTTACGACCACCGAAGTCGGCCCGACTGGTGATTTTGCCGCTGTTCTCGACAATCCGCTGGCGCCGGGCGACCACCAGATCGTACTCAAGGCAACCGGCAAGGACGGCAAGAGCCAGACCTCCGAAGAAGTCGCGACCGTTTCGGTGCCGAAGGACGGCAGCGGATCCGAACTGCTGGCCATGGTTTCCAAGCCCGGCGCGGCAAGCCGCATCATTACGGCGCCGAAGGCCGAGACTCCGGCGGCTGCGGCCGCGACACAGCCGGCTGCGCCCGCGACAGGCGAACAGTTAGCCTCAACACAGCCGCCTGCCGTGGTGGCTGGCTCGGCCGATATCGCCAGTACGGCACCGGCGGTTTCAACCTCACCGCAGGCGGATGGCAATGCTGCACCTTCGGCACCTGCCGAAGTGATGGTCAACGCCGTCGAGATCGAAGGCAAGAAGATCTTCGTCGCCGGTAGTGCCAAGGCAAATGCAACTGTACTTGCCTATGCCGACGACAAGCTGATCGGCAAGGCGACAGCCGGTGCCGACGGCCATTTCGTCATCGACGGCGCCATGGATCTCTCCGTCGGAGATCACAAGATCCGCGTCGATGTCGTCGATGGCAGCGGCAAGGTTCTGATTCGGGCCTCCGTCAATTTCAACCGCCCGGCAGGCGACCAGGTCACGGTCGCGGCACAGCCCGCCAGCCCGGCTGCAGACGGCGCAGAGGCGATGGTTCCCCTCGACGAAGGCGAACTGGGCAAGCTGAAGACCGATGCGAGCAAGGCATTCGCGCTGCTGAAGGGTCTCTATGCCGAGGGCAAGGTTCCCAGCGACGAGCAGCTCGCGGCTGCACGCTCTGCAACGGAATTTGCCCTCAGTTCCATCGCTGAATTCCTTCCGGCAGCGAACGCAACGCCTGCCTTCAAGCAGGCCGCCGGCACCGCGTCGCAGTCCGCCTCCAGTGCGCTTGCAATGCTTCATGCCCTGCCAACGGATGCGACGTCGGTAGGCGCTGCCCTGGACAAGCTTGGAACGATGATCGACGGATTTGCGTCCGCACCGGAGGCGACCAGTGCACCGACTCCCAATGAAGTCGCCACCAGCGACCCGAGCCAACCGAAGACGATCGAGCAGGCGCCGCTGACAGCGAGCAACAGCACGGTCATCATCCGCCGCGGCGATACGCTCTGGCAGATTTCGCGCCGCGTTTACGGCCTCGGCGTCCGCTATACGACGATCTACATGGCAAACGAGGCCCAGATCGTTAATCCGGACCGTATTCTGCCTGGTCAGATTTTCGGCGTGCCCAAGGACGCTTTGCCGAACGCCGAGGAGCTTCATCGCAAGCGTCTTTCTGGCCATCATCTCTAGACGTTAGACCAGCCATCATCCGCCTGCCGCTACCTTCTCCCCGCCGGGGAGAAGGTAAACGCTCTGACGCCCGACCTTAGCATTGTATTCGTCCGCCCCTTGGCCTATGTGGCGGGGACGGCGATCCTGTCTGCGGAGGCTCAATCGGGCATCTCCGCTTTTTGCACGTTTGCCGTACTGAAACGCCGCTTTCGCGGGCAGGCCCAATCGGGCTGGAGATAGACATGGCAAACGGCAAGACAGTCTCGGACTCCAAACTCCTCCGCACGCTCCTCAATCTTTGGCCCTACATGTGGCCGGCCGGCCGGCCGGATCTGAAGATGCGCGTCGTCTGGGCGTCGGTTTACCTGCTGGTCTCCAAATTCGTTCTGCTGCTTGTCCCCTATTTCTTCAAATGGTCGACCGATGCCCTGAATGGCAGGATGGATCTTTCCGGAACCCTGCCGCCGCTTCTCGCCGGCGCGACCGCGCTGGTCATCGCCTATAACCTCACGCGCCTGATCCAGCTCGGACTGAACCAGCTTCGCGATGCGCTCTTTGCCAGCGTCGGACAGTATGCCGTCCGCCAGCTCGCCTACCGGACCTTTGTGCATATGCACGAGCTGTCGCTGCGCTTCCATCTGGAGCGCAAGACCGGCGGACTGTCGCGCATCATCGAGCGCGGCACCAAGGGTATCGAGACGATCGTGCGTTTCACGATCCTGAACTCGGTACCGACCGTCATCGAATTCCTGCTGACGGCCGTTATCTTCTGGTTGGGCTACGGCTTCTCCTATCTTGCCGTCACCGCGTTCACCGTCTGGGCCTATATCTGGTTCACGATCCGCGCATCCGATTGGCGCATCGCCATCCGCCGGGCGATGAACGACAGCGATACCGACGCCAACACCAAGGCGATCGATTCGCTCCTGAACTTCGAAACCGTGAAATACTTCGGCAACGAGGAGATGGAGGCCAAGCGCTTCGACAAATCGATGGAGCGCTATGAAAAGGCGGCAACCGAAGTCTGGACCTCGCTCGGCTGGCTGAACTTCGGTCAGGGCGTCATCTTCGGCCTCGGCACGACGGTCATGCTCGTGCTCTCGGCCTTCGCCGTGCAGCGCGGCGAGCAGACTATCGGCGACTTCGTTTTCGTCAACTCCATGCTGCTTCAGCTTGCCGTGCCGCTGAATTTCATCGGCTTCGTCTACCGCGAAATCCGCCAGGGCATCACGGATATCGAGCATATGTTCGACCTGCTCGACGTGAAGGCCGAAGTGACGGATGCGCAGGATGCGACCCCGCTCAAGATCGGCCAGGGCGCAATCAACTTCAAGGACGTGCATTTCTCCTATGACCCTGCTCGTCCGATCCTCAAGGGCATCTCCTTTGAAGTGCCGGCCGGCAAGACCGTCGCGGTCGTCGGTCCGTCCGGCGCCGGCAAATCGACGCTTTCCCGGCTGCTCTACCGTTTCTACGACATCCAGAGCGGGGCAATCACCGTCGATGGCCAGGATATCCGCCGCGTCACTCAGAAAAGCCTTCGCACGGCGATCGGCATGGTTCCGCAGGATACGGTGCTTTTCAACGATACCGTCGCCTATAACATCCGCTACGGCCGCCCCTCGGCCAGCGACGCCGAAGTGAAGACGGCCGCGGAAATTGCGCAGATCGCGCATTTCATCGATCTAATGCCGGAGGGCTTCGAGACCAAGGTCGGCGAGCGGGGATTGAAGCTTTCGGGCGGCGAGAAGCAGCGCGTCGCAATCGCCCGCACCATCCTGAAGGCTCCGCCGATCCTGATCCTCGACGAGGCGACATCGGCGCTCGACACGACGACAGAGCGGGAGATACAGGCCGCACTCGACGTCGTTTCGAAGAACCGCACGACGCTAGTCATCGCTCACCGCCTGTCGACTGTCATCGGCGCGGACGAGATCATCGTCTTGAAGAGCGGCGAAATCGCCGAGCGCGGCACGCATACGGCTCTGCTGGAAAAGAACGGCCTCTACGCCTCCATGTGGAACCGCCAGCGCGAAGCGACACAGGCTGAAGAACATCTGAAGCAGGTGCGCGAAAGCGACGACATGGGCGTTGTTTCTCGCCTTGCTCCGGCAACGTAGCGCGAACCAAACCGTCACTCTGCCGTTTTGTTGTTTAGAACCACGCATCATGAAGGCTAAGCCGGACGCGGTGGCATTGCCCCCGCATGACTTTTTCTGTAACCGGAACGAAAAGCGCGAGGAGACCAGCGTCTATGAGCTTGCTCAATACCGTTCGAAATACGATCGTTCCGGTGCACAAGGAAGGCTATGTGTTCGTCGCGGCCTTCTTCGTAGCCTCGCTTATCCTTGGCTGGATCTACGAGCCGCTCTTCTGGATCGGCCTCGTTCTAACGGTTTGGTGCGCCTATTTCTTCCGCGATCCCGAGCGCATGACGCCGCAGGACGATGATCTCGTGATCTCACCGGCCGATGGCAAGGTTTCCTCGGTCCAGATGGTGACGCCGCCTGCCGAGCTGAGCCTCGGCCACGAGCCGATGCTTCGCATCTCGGTCTTCATGAACGTGTTCAACTGCCACGTGAACCGCGCGCCGATGCGTGGCCGCGTGGTGAGCATCAACTACCGGTCGGGCAGCTTCGTGAATGCCGAACTCGACAAGGCGAGCGAAGACAACGAGCGCAACGGCCTCGTGATCGAAACAAGTCACGGCCAGATCGGCGTCGTGCAGATCGCAGGCCTCGTCGCTCGCCGCATTCTCTGCTGGGCAAACACGAACGAGCCGCTGGATGCCGGCGAGCGCTTCGGTCTCATCCGCTTCGGCTCGCGGGTTGACGTATTCCTCCCGGCCGGTGCCGTGGCGCGCGTTGCCGTGGGTCAGACAGCGATAGCCGGCGAAACCGTGTTGGCCGAATTCGGTTATCCCAAGGGACCGGTCATCAGCCGCCGCAGCTAGAACGAATGGAGCGCGATATGCAAACGCCTTTCCCGCCCTTCGAACCGAACGGCCCGAACGACTCGGCGCGCGGCCCGCGGCTGCGTGAGATCCCGCTGCGCCTTGTGGTTCCCAATCTCATCACCATCCTGGCAATCTGCGCCGGCCTCACCGGTATCCGGCTCGCCTTCGAGAATCGCTACGAACTGGCGGTGATCATGGTGCTGATCGCCGCCTTTCTCGACGGGATCGACGGGCGTGTGGCGCGACTGATGAAGGCGACCTCCAAGTTCGGCGCGCAGATGGATTCCTTGGCCGATATCGTCAATTTCGGCGTCGCGCCCGCTCTCGTGGTCTATGTTTTCGCCCTGGACGGGGCGCGTTCCATCGGCTGGATCGCTGCTCTGATCTATGCGATCGCCGCGGGCCTGCGCCTCGCCCGCTTCAACGTCATGGCCGAGCGGGAAAACCGGGCGCCCTGGCAGTCCGAATATTTCGTCGGTGTCCCCGCGCCTGCCGGCGCCATGCTGGTGCTCCTGCCCGTCTATCTCGGCTTCCTCGGTCTCACGACGGACCGCACCTTCGCCTATATCTCGTCCGCCTATACCGTTCTCATCGCCTTCCTGCTCATCAGCCGCCTGCCCGTCTGGTCCGGCAAGTCGGAGGGCAACCGGCTGCGGCGTGATCTGGTGCTGCCGATGATGCTCGGAGTGGTGCTCTATGTCGCTCTGCTGATGAGCTTCACCTGGGAAGTCATGGTGTTCACGGTCGTCGTCTATCTGCTCTCCCTCCCCTTCGGAGCACGCAAGTGGAAGCAGAAATACGGAACGCTCACGATCGAAGAGCCGGGCGTTGGCGACGACGATATCGGCCGCCACATCTAATCCACTACGCTCTCGGTAAGTGATCACGAACGCGTGGCGTTGGCGTCAAACCTCGCGCAATGTGGTCGGCGGACACAATTCCTGATTGGCCATGCCTCGATTTTGTCGATGTTGGAGGCGAAAGAGCGAAGGGTAAGAGTCTGGAGTAGCACGTAAGGAGAGTATCGTGACCTCGATTAAGACTGGCCCGGCGGAACAAACGCACAAACCGGATCTCACTGCAAATTACCGGCCGCTCGGCCTGAGAGCCGTGCTGGCAGCCGCGCTGATGCTGAAGAGCAAGCCGCCCCTCGTCAAAAAGACCGCCTAGGTTCTCATCCTAAGCGGGCTTGAAAAAGCGGACGAGCAGACTGATTGCCAGCAGGCTCATGACGATCCCGATAATGACATCCAGGACCCGCCACGCGGCGGGTTTTGCGAAGACCGGCTGCAGCAGCCGCGCACCGTATCCCAACCCGAAAAACCACACGAACGAGGCGATCGCGGCGCCTGCTCCATAGGCGATCCGATCCGGCCCGTGATAGGCGGCTGACAGGCTGCCAAGTAGCAGGACCGTATCCAGATAGACGTGCGGGTTGAGGAAGGTGAAAGCAAGGCAGGTTGCGATCGCCGCTTTCAGTCCCAGTCCTTCCGGCGTGCCCGCCTTCATGGCACCTGGATGGAGCGAGCGGCGGAAGGCCATCACGGCATATGCGCCGAGAAAAATCGCGCCGCCCAGCGTGACGACCGAAATCAGCAGCGGCGACTGCGACACCAACGTTCCAAGACCGCCGACACCGGCGACGATCAGCAGTGCGTCCGACAGAGCACAGATCAGGCAGATGACGAAGACATGCGAGCGCAGCAATCCCCGGCGCAGCACGAAGGCATTTTGCGCGCCGATGGCAACGATGAGGGATGCGCCAAGAGAGAAGCCCGAGAGGGCAGCGGAGAAAGAGAACATAAATTTTCCGGGAGTGCTGAATGATGTGGAGATTTCAGAAGAGGCTGAGCTGGCCGTCGCCGGGCTTTCTGCCGGGCGGTTTCGGCGGCTTCTCGATGACGACCGGCATCTGCAGATCCGCCCCCATGTTGGCAACCTTGTTGACCTTGTCGGAAACGGGGATCGCTTCGAAGAAATCCTCCTCGGCAGGCTTCATCAGGTCGGCGACGTCGCGCGGCTCCTGCGTTTTGCAGTCGAGCCAGCGGGAGAAATCCTCAGGCTTGATGACGACCGGCATGCGATCGTGGATCGGCGCGATGGAAGCGTTCGCCGCCGTGGTCAGGATCGCGCCCGTATCGACCTCCGAACCGTCGGCCGAAGACCAGGTCTCCATCAGTCCGGCGAAGGCGACCACGCCGCCACGCCGGGGCTTGATCCAGTAGGCCTGCGAGCTCTCGCCGCTTTCCTTTGACGGGCGGTGCCACTCGTAAAAGCCGGAGGCCGGGACGAGCACCCGGCGATGGCGCATGGCGGCGCGGAAGGATGCCTTGCCGACAGCGGTTTCGGCCCGCGCGTTGATCAGCAGCGGAAACTCCTTCGGATCCTTCACCCAGGAGGGCGTGAAACCCCAACGCACGAGCACGGCACGGCGATCCGGCAGATTGCTGCCATTCTCCCGGGATTCGCCGGAAACGACGACGAGAATCGGCTGCGTCGGAGCAATATTATAGCGCGCGGGAAAGTCCTCGAGCTCCAACAGCCCAAGCAGTTCCTTCAGCTCTTCCGGGGTTAGCGTCAAGGCATAGCGTCCGCACATCGCCCTGTCTTTGCACCCTGTTTGGCGGTGGTCAAGGCTTGGGTCAGCTGCGCGGCCCGAAGAGGATGATCGCCGTTCCCGCAAGGCAGACGGTTGCGCCGCCGATATCCCAGCGGTCCGGTGTCCGGTTTTCCACCAGCCAGAGCCACAGAAGCGACGCAACGATATAAATGCCGCCATAGGCCGCGAAGATGCGCCCGGCCGCCTCGCTCGGCACCAGCGTCAACAGCCAGGCGAAAAGGGCAAGCGAAACCATGCCCGGCGCGAGCCACCAGATCGGCTTGCCCATCCCCAGCCATGCCCAGAAAGCGAAGCAGCCGGCGATTTCGAAAACCGCTGCAAGAGCATAAACGATGTATGTCAGAGCGCCCTTCCCTTCGATTCGGCGATTGAATATTCAAGACGAGAATACGGCAATCTTCGGCTGAGTGTAGAAACGGCATATCATGACTTCAAATCCAAGAGCAGCATCTTCGGCGATCCTCGAGCGCGACGGCCGCTTCCTTCTCGTGCTCCGCCGCAATCCTCCGTCCGCCGACATGTACGCCTTTCCCGGCGGCCGAGCCGAGGATGGCGAGACGCCGGATCAGACGGCACTGCGCGAATTCGAGGAGGAGACCGGCATCCGCGCCTTCAATCCCCGGCTCTTTGCGACCTACGACCTGAAGACCCACGCAGCCGACGGCAGTACCAGCAGTCATTTCTTCCTCTCGGTCTTCACAGTGGAGGCTGACCGGGGATCCGTGGCCGTCGCTTCAGACGACGCAGCCGCCCTCGGCTGGTACACTGTCGAGGAGATCCGCCGTCTGCCGGTGCCCCAATCGGTGCTTGAATGTGCCGAGCGGCTATCAAGCCAATAATAACGCGGTGGAAATTCGCGAGCCTGCCTTGTTCCGGCCATGGCGAGAGTATCAAACTATTTTCATGATTCCCGTTCGACGCGTTTTCTTGTCTCTTGCCGTATGTGCCGGCTCAGCAATGACGGCTTCCGCGTGGGCGCAGGACAAGAAACCGCCGGTGGCAGCCGAACCCGCACCGGCAGCGCCCGCCGTGGTGCCGTACGACGACAAACTGTCTCGGCTGGCAGAAGTGATCGGTTCGGTTCACTACCTGCGCACGCTCTGCAAGGCGCAGGGCAGCGGAGAATGGCGAAACGACATGCAGCGGCTCCTCGATTCGGAGACGAAGGACGAGCCGCTGCGGAAGGAAAAACTGACGGCCGCGTTCAACCGTGGCTACCGTGCTTTTGCTTCCGTCTATACCGATTGCACTCAATCAGCCATCGTGGCAGAAGAGCGCTACCGTAACGAAGGTGCAACACTCGCCACAGAAATTACCTCGCGCTTTGGAAATTGACGTTAAATTAACCTGTTTTCACTCGCGGGCGTGTCGTTTCGGGAAAAGGCTGATAAAGTTCTTAACCAGACAGTAAGGCAGGCAGTTTGAGGAAGAGATGATGGAACCAAGCCTCAATGACATCGACGACATGATCGTCCACGAAAAGATGCAGGCGGCTCTGGAATATCACAACGAAGCCTGGGCCGATGGCATGGCTGATGGTATCGAGCCTGAGATCATCGCCGATACCGCAATCGTTCAGGCGCTTCGCGAAACCATCCGCCGTCACGGCGAGAAGGGCGCAGAAGAACTGCTCGAGTCACTGCGCGAGCGTATGCTCGGCGGCGAATTTTCTCCGAAGCGCACCCTGCAATAAGGGGTTTTTATGCACACCGCTAAGGAAACCGTCTCGCGACGTTCGATCGCGCCGCTTCTGCTCGCTGTTTGCCTCGGCGCCAGTGTTCTGGCGGCTCCTTCGGCAAATGCACTTTCGGAACTGCAAAAGATTCCGGGCCAGCCTGATCCGCAGGCGACCGACCAGCAGAATGCCCAGCAGACCCAGACTCCGCCTGGAACCTCACCTGGCGTCCCCATGCCGGATCCGCTTGTGAGCCAGGACAGCGGCCAAAGCGCCGATAAGACGCCGGGCGCGAGCGACGATTCCAAGCCGGTTGAAGTTATCTACGACATCAGCAAGGCACCGGAGCCGGTGCGCCGCATGCGCGAGCAGATCGTGGAAGCGGCAGCATCCGGCGACCTGGAACGCCTGCGACCGCTCATGGGCACCGGCGCTGACCAGACGCAAGTGACGGTGGGTGAGCCAACAGACGATCCGATCGGTGCGCTGAAAGACCTTTCCGGCGATCCGGAGGGCGACGAGATTCTCGCGATCATGCTCGACATAATCTCGACGGGCTTCGTGCATGTGGGCGCAGGCACTCCCGAAGAAATGTATGTCTGGCCCTATTTTGCCGAGAAGGACCTGAAGGCGTTGACGCCGCCGGAGCGCGTCGAGCTGCTGCGCATCGTTACCGCGGGCGACCTCTCCGACATGCAGGAATTCGGTGGCTACAACTTCTATCGTCTCGGTATCACGCCGGACGGCAAGTGGAAGTTTTTCACGGCCGGAGACTAGGCTCACTACCGCTTGCAGCGGGCGCACCGAAGACTTACTTCTGAGCGATAAACGAACGCGACAGGTTTTCGCCATGCCAGCCGTATTTCTGAACTATCGCGCGCTCATCCGCGTCAGCGGGACCGATGCCGAATCCTTCCTGCAGAATCTCATCACGACGGACATTGTCTCCCTTGCCGCCAATGAAGCGCGGCCCGGCGCGCTGCTGACGCCGCAGGGCAAGATCCTGTTCGACTTCATGATCTGGCGCGATGATCCTGATTTCGTTATCGAAACCGACGCAGCCCAGCGGGATGCGCTGTTGAAGCGGCTGACCATGTACAAGCTTCGCGCTGCCGTTGTTCTTGCGCCGGTGGAAGAGCAAGGCGTTACGGTCTCCTGGGACGAAGACGCTGCCGAAGGCGTGACCGACACCCGCTTTGCGAAAGCCGGGGTGACTCTTCTGCGCCGCAGCGGCAATCGCGGCTCGGCGAATGCAACGCTCTACGATGCTCTCCGCGCCGAACACGGCGTCGTCACCTCCGGCGCGGATTTCGCGCTGCAGGACGCATTTCCGCATGACGTGCTGATGGATCTGAATGGCGGGCTTTCTTTCAAGAAGGGATGCTATGTCGGTCAGGAAGTAGTTTCCCGCATGCAGCATCGCGGCACAGCGCGCCGGCGTGTCGTATCCGTCAAGGCGGACACCGACCTTCCGGCCTCGGGGACCGAAATCACGGCTGCCGGAAAGCCGGTCGGCGCTTTGGGCTCCGTGGTCGGCAACAAGGGGCTGGCGATCGTCCGTATCGATCGCGTGGGAGAGGCGCTCGCGACCGGTACGCCGCTGCTGGCAGGTGAAACCCCCGTTTCGCTGACGCTGCCGCCCTGGTCCGGCCTCGCCTTCCCTGCCAACGCCGACGAGGCGAGCGCGTGACAAAGGCCCCGCGTGCATGGCAGCGCATGCTTTCCGGCCGGCGCCTGGACCTGCTCGATCCCTCGCCGCTTGACGTGGAGCTCAGCGATATCGCCCACGGGCTCGCGCGTGTCGCACGCTGGAATGGCCAGACGTCCGGGAACCACGCCTTTTCCGTTGCCCAGCATTGTATCGTCGTCGAGGAGATCTTCCGGCGCTTCAACGATGCAACCCCGGATGATTGCATGATGGCTCTGCTGCATGACGCACCCGAATACGTGATCGGCGATATGATCTCGCCTTTCAAAGCGGTCGTCGGTGGCGGCTACAAGACCGTCGAGAAGCGGCTCGAGGCCGCAATCCACCTGCGTTTCGGCCTTCAGCCGCATCCATCGCGGGAGCTCAAGGACAACATCAAGAAGGCTGACACGATCGCGGCCTATTTCGAGGCGACCTGCCTTGCCGGGTTCACGCCTGCTGAAGCGCAGAAGTTCTTCGGCCAGCCGCGCGGGATCAGCAAGGACATGCTGATGATCGATCCGCTGCCGGCGCTTGAGGCGCAACGGCTCTACAGCGAGCGCTTCGAAGCGATCGAGACGATGCGCAAGGGCACGAAACCATGACGCGGATCATCGTTTCGCCGCTTTCCCGGATCGCAGAAATGGCTGTGCGCAACGGTGCGCGGGAAATGATCAGCCTCATGGCGAAGGAACAGGCCTTCCACCGGCCCGCGGTAATCGCCGCCGACCGCCATCTCCTGCTGTACATGAACGATATCGCCTTCAAGGGAACGGGAAATCTCGTCGCGCCCGAGGAAACACATGTGCGCCAGCTGATCGATTTTGCCGCCGCGTGGGATCAGCGCTCGCCTCTGCTCATCCACTGCTGGATGGGCGTTTCCCGTTCGCCGGCAGCCGCCTTGATCGCCGCTCTTTCACTCGTCCCCGACCAGGATGAGACGGCGCTGGTGAAACGCCTGCGCAGCGCCTCGCCCCATGCCACGCCCAATGCTCGTATCGTTGAGATCGGCGATGCGCTGCTTCAAAGAAAGGGCCGTTTGGTGGGAGCCGTCAAAGCGATCGGACGCGGCGCGGATGCCGACGGCAATGCGCCGTTCGTGCTTCCGATCACTGCGGAACTCGCCGGTTGACGGTCCTGCGGCCCGCTCCATCTAGAGCCTACCAAATCGCGACCAAACAGGGGCATCGGCAGACAGCATGGAACAGGCAACAGACGCCATCGTGGCAACCCGCACGGCGCTCAGCCAGGCTAGCGCGCTCGCCGTCCAATACTCGTTCGCGATCCTCGGGGCGATCATACTGTTGGTGGGCGGCTGGATCCTGGCGGGCCTATTGAGCCGCTGGGCCTTCGAAGGCATTTCGCGGGTGCGCGGCATCGATCAAACGCTGGCACGTTTCTTTGCGAACGTGCTGCGCTATGCGCTGCTGATTTTGGTTTTTGTCACTGTCCTCGGCCAGTTCGGCGTGCAGACCGCTTCGATCATCGCTGCTCTCGGTGCCGCGGGCCTGGCGATTGGCCTGGCATTGCAGGGAACGCTGCAGAACATAGCCGCCGGAATCATGCTGCTTATCCTGCGCCCCTTCGTTGTCGGGGAATGCATCGAAACGAGCACTGTCTCAGGCACCGTGCTTGAAATCGGCCTCTTCGCCACGGAATTGAAGACCAGCGACGGGCTCTACCGCATGGCGCCGAATTCGACGCTCTGGAACACGCCGATTACCAACTACAGCCGGGAACCGACGCGCCGGGACGAGTTGAAAGTCGCCCTCGCCTATGACGAGGATATCGACGTCGCCATGGAAAGACTGGTCGGCTTCGCCAAAGCGGATCAGCGCGTTCTGGAAACGCCGAGCCCGGCGGTGTTCATCGACAGCGTAAGCGGCACGACAATCAGCCTCGCACTTCGCTACTGGACGAAGACCGGCGACTGGTGGAGCGTGAGCCGCGATATGGTCAAGCGCCTCAAACTCGCGATCGACCAGACCGGGCATCTCAATCCCTTGTCCGGCGACGCAGAGCAAGCCGGATTGCCGCCGACCGACGCCGATATGGCAGCTCAAGAAGGAGCAACCGCAAAACGAATAACCCGCCGCTAGGTGGCGATCCAGCAGCGGAACGTTTTGACTCTCCATCGGTTAACCTCCCAAGGAGATAACCGATGCCGTTGCCAGACTATCGCGATACGTTTCTGCAGTGCCTGCACACCCTGAAAGGGCTGACCGGACATTCGGATGAATACGTGCGGTTCCGTTGGCAAGCGATCTATCTGACGCGCGGCCGTTTTTCTTATTTCTTCCGAGGCGCTCTCGATGGTCAGGCAATCGGCTTCTCCGGCCAACAGATGGATCTGGTGACTGGCGATGTCAGCGTCATTCCCGTCCGCTCCGTTACCCTTTACGGAGCGACTTTCGGACTGAACGAGGCGATCACGGTCTATAGCGGTCCCGAGAAGTCGGTCATCGAGGTCGCCCACGCCTTCAACGAGGAAAGCGAGATGACCTACGAGCCGGAGTTCCTTTATATCCGGATGGACCTGCTTCACAGCGCCAACGACAGCAGGATGGGCTTCACCAGCGATCCCCGGCTAAGGGAAAATACCAATCTGATCTTCGTCGGACTGGAAGATCAGGTGACGGCGAGTCTGCTGGAGGAAAGCGATATCGCCCGCTGGGTCGCAAGCGAAAAGCCCATGGCTTCCACGGACTGGTATGCAGAGCGCTTTTACTACAGTTGAAGAATGCGGCTAGCGGCTTCGGGATCGCTTCATTTGATGACGGCGCAGGCGAGCCTTGCGCCGGCATCGCCGGACGGCTGGCTGCGATAATCATCCGAATTGGCATGGATCAGCAGCGCGCGGCCGCGAATGCCATCCTCCTTGCCGTCGAGTGTTACCATGCTGTCGAACACCTGAGCGCGCAAGATGCCATCCTGGCCTACATACTGGTTCGGCATGTCGCCGGCGTGGGGACCCTTGGCACTCAGCATTCCATGCTCGGCTTTCGTGGGATTGAAATGGCCGCCGGCAGAGTCATGGTGCGTGGCCGCATCGCATTTGCCGATCTCGTGAACGTGGAAAGCCACCCATCTGTTTGCCGGAAGGCCGGAAACCTCGAGTTCGATCAGCACCCCGCCGTTGGCGGCAGCCGTCAGCGTCGCACGGCCACTCTCCTTGCCGTCCTCACCGACGAAGTCCGCCGTCGCCGTCTGCTTGTCCTGCGCAACAGCGGTCGAAGCCGTAGCGGCAAGAATGAGTGCCGCGATTCTCATGATCCTGGCCATCGGGATTTCCTTCCGTTTGTGACTGTTGTTTTTCAACGCCCTGTTGAGAAAGGTGTTCCTGCTTCAAGCCATAGAAACAAAAAAGTCGGCGGAAGGGCCGACTTTTTCGATCGCTTTAGATTAGGCCCAGTACCCCACATCGGGGTCATACTGGCCGTAAGTCCGGCGGTAGAGTTCGGAGGCGCGATCACTCGCCCCGCCCGCGGAGCTCTCATCAGACGAACTGACCTTGCCAAGGTTCATCATGAACGCGAGAACGTCGTTCGCAGCCGTGGAACGAGCCTGGCGCGCCGTATCATCATCGCTAAGCTGCTTTAGGATGCCTGGCTTTTCTTCAGCTGCGCGCTCTCCGCGACTCAATACGCCGTCGCCATTGGTATCCAGCCGCGAAAGAGTTGCCAAATAGGCATAGGACGTCTCTGAAACAGGTGAAATATGCGTCATACAAACCTCCTTTCACCGCCTCTTTTTTCCGGTGATGTTTGTACGCAATACAATGTGGGACGATCAAAACTGACTCGGTGGATAGACCGATTTGCGAGTCGGGTCAATAAGCTGTTAACTTCCCATTAATCAAGATTGACAAAGTCTTTAAGCGAGGCCTTCCACCGGCGTTTTGACCGCCCCGGCAAGGCCGCTGCCTTCAACATCCCGCTCCGAGATTTTGACGAAAGCGAGCTGAGAGCTTCATTGCGACTCGGGTCTTGAAGCATTATGCGGAAGCCTCAGCTCTTCCAAAGTTCGGTGATCCGCATGTTCGAAGCCAAGGCCTTTTTCCCTTTCGAAAGCCTCGCAGCTGACCTCGTTCCGCATGCCGCCGAAGGCGACGACGGATCGCACGACCTTGCGCATATCCTGCGCGTGTTCAAAAATGCGATGCGCATCCATGCAGACGAAGGCGGCAACGGCAAAATACTGGCGGCAGCCGTCCTTCTCCATGATTGCGTTGCGGTCGAAAAAAGCTCACCGCTGCGCTCCAAGGCTTCGGCGCTCGCGGCGGAGAAGGCATCCGGCATTCTGCAGGCGCTCGGCTGGGCGGCGGATGCGATTGCGAGTGTGGCGCATGCGATCACCGCCCACAGCTTTTCCGCCAACATCGCTCCGGAAACGGTGGAAGCGAGGATTTTGCAGGATGCCGACCGGCTTGATGCGATCGGCATGATGGGAGCGGCGCGCTGCTTCTACATCGGCGGACGAATGGGCTCGGGCCTCTACGATCCTTTCGATCCGGCGGCGGAAACCCGCCCGCTCGACGATCGGCGCTATGTCATTGACCATTTCCAGACAAAGCTGTTCAAGCTTGCCGACGGATTTCAGACGGCGGCGGGGCGCAAACTTGCCGCCGAACGCGACAAACGTCTGCGCGACTTCCTCGCGGCATTCATGGACGAGATCTAGGAGAACGGAATGCGGGTCAGCGATCTTTTTATCTATCCGCTCAAGAGCGCCCGCGGCATCGCGCTTCCTTTCTCTTCGGTCGACGCCTCCGGTCTTCCGGGCGACCGGCGGGCGATGGTGACGGATCCTGACGGTCAGTTCATCACGCAGCGCGAAATGCCGGCGCTAGTCCGGATCGAAGTCCGGCCGGAGCCCGGCGCTTTCCGGCTGATGATGGCCGGAAAGCCGGATATCGCGGTACGCTTGCCGCAGCCGGACCGCCGGATGGATGTGGTCGTCTGGAAGTCCCTGGTAAATGCCGCGGTTGCCGACAACGAAAGCAATGCGCGGTTTTCCGAGTGGCTCGGGCGCGAGGTAAAGCTGGTCTTCTTCGACGATCAGGCGCAACGCATCGCGAACGCCGAATGGGCGGGCGGAGAGACGCCTGTGACCTTCGCCGATGGCTATCAGATCCTCGTGACCACGACCGGCTCGCTGAAGGCGCTCAATGCTAACCTGGCCGCGAATGGCGAAGGCAGCGTCGGCATGGAGCGCTTCCGTCCGAACATCGTCATCGATACGGATGAAGCCTGGCCGGAGGACCGCTGGGCGGCAATCGAAATCGGCGGCATCCGCTTCGATCTCGTAAAGCCCTGTGCCCGCTGCATCATGACCACACAGGATCAGATGACCGGATCGCGCGACGTTCCCAACCCGATGCCGGCCATGGGCCGCATCCGCATGTCGGCGGACCGCCGCGTGCCCGGGCCGATTTTCGGCTGGAACGCCGTACCGCGCAGCACCGGCCGGATCGCGATCGGCGACGCTGTCACCGTCCTCAAGGAGCGGCCGGAGGGCTGGGCCTTCAAGGTGCGCGCCGCGGGCTAACCTGCGAGGGGCGCTGCGGGAATGACCTTGATAGACGAATCGAGCGCCTTCAGAGCGGCCTGAATGAATCCGTCGCGGGCCGCGGCGGCGTCGATGCCGCGTGGTTCGTAGACGTGACGATGCAGGAAGAAGCCGGTCAGGCGAAAGGCCGCGCTCAGACTATCGAAATCTGCGGCATGGTTACCCTCGGGCAGGAGAAATTCGGGAAGCACGAACATCTTGTCCGCCCAAGGGGCGCCGGCAGCACGGCTGACGGCGCGGCCGGATTTCGGCGAGACATAGGCAAGATCGGTCCTCGCACCGGTTGCGGCGCATTCGGCAAGGTCAAGACCAAAGCCGAGATCGTTCAGGACGGAAAGCTCGAAGCGGACGAAGAGCTCGCCGGCGTCGGCGGGATTGTGGAGATTATCGAGGATGACTTCAAGAGCATCGTAAAGGTGCGGATGCGGGTCGCGCTCCGGCAGAAGCCGCAAAAGCGCACCCATCGCCTGCACGCCATAGACGGCGGTGGCCGTCTCCATCAACCGGGCGGCGCGCAGTTGCAGCGGCTCGATGCGGAATTCGCCGAGATGCTCGTGGAGGCGCGCGCGCCAGATCACATCCACCTCGTTGCCGGGCTGAAGCACCGGTTGCATCGCGCGCGAGCGGCCGGAGCGGACGAGGCCGAGATGACGCCCGCGGTCACGCGTCATCACCTCGGCGATGACGCTAGTCTCGCCGTGGCGCTTGACGCCAATAATGATTGCATGATCCTGCCACTGCATCGTCGAACGTACCTTGAGCCTCAGGAATCGATCCTAAAGCAAGGCAACTCTTATGTCATGACGCTGGGTCGAGTTCGGCTGTCGGAAGCAGCTTCTTCAGGAATTCCCGCATCGCGCCTTCATCGAACGGCTTTACGAGAAGCGGGACATGCTGAAGATCCGGCGGGAAATCCTGCGTGTCGGAATAACCGCTGACGAAGCCGAAGGGAATGCCGGCTTCTTTCAAATAGCGCGCGAAGCCGAAGCTCATCGCCTCACCGAGATTGACGTCGAGCAGCGCGAAATCATAGCGCTCCACTTTGACTGCATCCATTGCCTGATCGAGACTGTTGGCAATGTCGACCGTCTCCACGCCAACGACGCGAAGCATGTCTTCGACTTCCATCGCAATGATGAGATTGTCTTCAAGGACCAGAACACGGCTTGCGCTCATGATCTCCACGCCCCTAGCCGAACGCCATCCATGGCGCACGCCCCCTGTCTAACCCGCATCTTTACCTCTGGTGCCCATGTAACTGAGTTGCCCGGCCATAGCTCCGCCTCCGGGACAGAATAGCCGCTCGTCCGATTTGGTTGACAGCAAGCAAACGGGATAAAAGTGACATCAGCGACCTTATTGTCTGTCCAAACGGTTTGCATTTAAAAAAGACATGGCTCCGCCATATTATATGAGAGGCCGCTTGGTTTCGCCAAGCCCCTCCCAGCCGGCAACTTCTTTCAATCCCTTCCCGTCCAGCACTTCGCAGCCACGCTCCTGCCAACGGATCAGCTTTCGTTCCGCCAGTTTCTTCAATGTTTTGTTTGTGTGGACGATCGAAAGCCCAAGCGTATCTGCGATATGCTGCTGGGTAATCGGAATGGCCTTTCGATCACTGAAAAGATCAAGTCGTTTGCCGCGCTCGAAAAGGAAGGCGATCAGATACGCCGCCCGCTCCAACGCATTGCGCCGGCCAATACTCAAAAGGTGCTCGTCCAGCATCCGCTCCTCCTGTGCCGCGATCCAGGTGATATCCAAAGCCAGCGAGGGGTGCTTGTTATAAAGCGTCATCAGCTCGTCGCGCTCGAAAACGCAGAGCACGACCGGAGAGAGCGTCTCGACGGTATGTTGCATTTCACCGACAATCGTGCCCTGCAGGCCGATCAGATCGCCAGGCATGACATAGTTCAGGATCTGGCGGCGGCCGTCTTCGAGTGACTTGTAGCGAAATCCCCAGCCGGCAAGGACTGTGTAAAGATGTGCGCTGTGAGCGCCTTCGACCAGGACCGTTGCCCCAGCATCCACAGCGAGCTCACCCTTCTTGAACCACGAAACGAACTCCAGCTCCTCGTGGGTAAAGTCCCTGAAATGCGGCAGCGGCCGCAAGGGACACAGCTCGCACGGAGTCTTGTATGCGTGAGTTGCTCTTGCCGTCGCCATTCCCGCCCTTGCTCTCGCAAAAATCGGCGCTCCCTGAAGGTAGCGCCGGTTGGCATGCTAATGCAAATGGTGCGGTTTTGTTCCGTCAACGGCGGAATTTTTTGGTTTGGAAACAAAGCGCTGGCTTCCAACCAGCAAATATGTTGCCGTCAGTCAGTGCGGAAAGTCGAGCCCCATCTCGCGGAAGCGCTCGGGATCATCGCCCCAGTTTTCGCGAACCTTGACGAAGAGGAAGAGATGCACGGGCTGCTCGAGGATTTCGGAGAGCTCCTTGCGGGACGCCGAGGAGATCGCCTTGATCGTTTCGCCGCCCTTGCCAAGCGTGATCTTCTTCTGGCTGTCGCGCTCGACATAGATCACCTGCTCGATACGAACCGAGCCGTCCTTCCGCTCCTCCCATTTTTCCGTTTCGACGTGGGAGGAATAGGGAAGCTCCTGATGCAGGCGCAGGAAAAGCTTCTCGCGCGTGATTTCGGCGGCGAGCTGGCGCATCGGCAGATCGGAAATCTGATCTTCCGGATAGTACCACGGACCTGCCGGCAAGGTCTCCGACAGATAGTCCATGACATCGTCGCAGCCGGAGCCGTTCTCCGCCGAGATCATGAAGGTCCTGTCGAAGGCGATCTTCTCGTTCGCGGCGCTGGCGAGCGCCAAAAGGTCTTCGCGCTTCACGCGGTCGATCTTGTTGAGCACGAGAATTTTCGCCTGCGGCACATCCTTGAGACCTTCCAGGATCGCCTCCGCATCGCCACGCAGGCCACGCTCGCTGTCGATCAGCAGCATGATGAGATCGGCATCCTTGGCGCCGCCCCAGGCCGAGGTGACCATGGCGCGGTCAAGCCTGCGGCGCGGCTTGAAGATGCCGGGCGTATCCATGAAAACGATCTGCGCATTGTTGTGGATCGCGATGCCGCGCACGATGGCGCGTGTCGTCTGCACCTTATGGCTGACGATCGATACCTTGGCGCCGACGAAGCGGTTCACCAGCGTCGATTTGCCGGCATTGGTCGGGCCGATCAGGGCCACGAAGCCTGAATGCGTTTCGCCATTGGGTTCAGCGGCGACATCATGCGCCATATCGTTTTCTTCGGTCATTGTCCCGTCAATTTCCGGCAGAGGATTTCTGCCAAATGCCTTCGCGTTCCAGCATCTTCGTCGCGGCGACCTGCTCGGCCGCACGCTTCGAGCGCTCGACGCCCGTTTCCGGCTGAACGCCGGCGACTTCCACCGTCACCGTGAAGCGCGGATCATGATCCGGCCCGGTGCGTTCTTCAACCCGATATTGCGGCGTAACGCCGAATTTCGCGTGTGACCATTCCTGCAGCTCGGTCTTGGCGTCCCGTTTTGCACCGTCGGCGCGTACTGCCCGCTTCTCCCAGTATTTAAGGATGAAGCCGCGAGCGACTTCCAGGCCGCCGTCCAGATAGAGCGCTGCAATCAGGCTTTCGACAACATCGGCGCGCACGTTCAGCATGCGCTTGCCGGTGAGCTTCTTTACGTCCGCGCCTGTTCGGATGAAGAGGTGCAGGCCCAGTTCGTCCGCCACGACCGCGCAGGTCTCGGCGCTGACCAGCTGGTTGAGGCGCACCGACAACTCACCCTCCGCGGCCGTCTTGAACGTCCGGAAAAGCAGCTCGGCGACACAAAGGCCAAGCACCCTGTCACCGAGGAATTCCAGACGTTCGTAATTACCGGCCTTCTGCGAGCGGGCGCTGGCATGCGTCAACGCGCGATCCAGGCGCTCCTTTTCGGCGAACTGATGGCCGATCAAAGCTTCAAGCTTTATCCGGTCCGCCGCCGAGAGCGTCTGCGCTTTACTCATTCAACAACCTTGAAGAGACGATCCCACCGCATGTTGGCCGGCCATTTCCAGATTTCGCGGAAGGAGGTGTCGTTTCCGAGGGAGAAGAAGATGATGCTGGCGCGGCCGACGAGGTTTTCCGCCGGGACGAAGCCGACATCAAAACGGCTGTCGAGCGAGTTGTCACGGTTGTCGCCCATCATGAAATAATGGCCTTCCGGCACGACGAATTCCTGGGTGTTGTCACCGCGGGAAACCGGCGACTGGTCCAGCGTGTCATAGGTCTTACCGTCGTCCATCGTTTCGCGGAATACCGGTACGTCCTCACCCGGATCGAGCTTGTAATCGGAAGTGAAGGCGCCATCCGGCACCTTCGGAACAGGCTTGCCGTTGACGTAGAGCACGCCTTCCTTCACCTGAATATGGTCCCCTGGCAGGCCAACGAGGCGCTTGATGTAATCGATGTCCGGGTTCGGCGGGAAGCGGAAGACAACGATATCGCCGCGCGCAGGCTCGCTGCCGAAGATGCGGCCGCTGAAAAGGTTCGGCGAGAAAGGCAGCGAGTATTTGGAATACCCGTAAGCGAACTTGTTGACGAAGATATAGTCGCCGACAAGCAGGGTCGGCATCATCGAGCCGGAGGGAATAGTGAACGGCTGGAAAAAGACCGTCCGGATCACCATTGCCAGCAACAGTGCCTGAATAATGACTTTAATATTTTCCCAAAGGGCGTTCGGCTTGGTATCGGCTTTTTCGGACACGCAGACTTGTTCCTTCACTGCCCCCGCGGGCGCATTTCCTGTTGCTTCTCTCTAGCGGCTTCGGCCGGTGGCGGCAATGGCACGAACATTAAAAGCGACGAGACGCCGCCCCTTACGCGCCTTCTGGCAGGGCTTCTATGATCACAAATGCCTGAGCGAGCGGATAGTCATCCGTTATCGTCAAGTGGACCACCGCCTTGTGCCCGGCAGGCAGCATGGATTGAAGCACGACGGCGGCACCCCCGGTCAGTTGCATGGTCGGCTTGCCGCTCGGCAGATTAACGACGCCAAGATCCCTCCAGAACACGCCTTGCGCCATGCCGGTGCCTAGCGCTTTCGAACAGGCTTCCTTGGCGGCAAAGCGCTTGGCGTAGGAGGCAGCCCGATTGACACGCCGGTCAGACTTCGCGCGTTCAATGTCGGTGAAGCAGCGATTGGTAAAGCGCTCGCCGAAGCGTTCGAGCGATTTCTCGACGCGCCGGATGTCGATGAGATCGCTGCCGATACCGATGATCATACGCTTTCCTGCGCCGGGTGTGACAGCCGTACTCGGGCACGCTCCATCAAGCGTTCTCGGCGGCGCGACTGAAAGCCTTTGACCGCGTAGAAGGTTCCGAAATACACAATGACGGACGTCAGCAACGCAGGCGGAAGGGACCCGACAAGCATCGGCTCGAGAACCGGACGCCAGAGTTCGGTGAAGTGCAATTGATGGAACAGGGCGCCGAGGTCGATCGACTGGCCATGCATTGTATCCCGCCGCGCGAGCAGCAAGTGACCGATCTCCCACGTCGCGCCCCAGATGAACGGATAGGTCAGCGGATTGCCGAAGGCTGCGCAACCAAGCGCGGCGGCAACCATGTTCCCGGAAAAGAAATAGCTGAGCACGAATGCCATGACGAAATGGACGCCGATAAACGGGGTCCAGGACACGAAAATCCCCGCGGCAACACCCATGGCAACGCCGTGCGGCGACGCCGTCAAGCGCAAAACACGCATCGCCAGATAGCGAGCCGGGCGCAAGAACCCCTTGCGGGGCCATAGCAGCTCCCGCATCTTTTCACGAAATCCGGCTGGTTTTCTTCGGCGAAACAGCATGGCGGTTATTTAGTGCAGCACATGCCGTCATGACAAGAGCGACGAATTGACAGGCGCCGCTCAGCCGTCAAAGCTCTTCACGAATGGGCGCATGTCATGCATGGCGCCCTCCCGCAGTTTTGGAAGCGTAAGCCCGCGATTAGCGGCTACGGAACAGACCCCGGTCAACCTGGCGCTGACGGTATTCGAGATCGATCCGGTCATGCGAGGCGTTGAGGTATGCGATTTCACGTTCGTGTACGCTCGGGACGCGGAGAGCGCGGGCGATTTTCTTGATAGGAGCAAACATTTGCTTTGGTCTTTCTTCGTTCATTCTCTGATGACCAGAAGATAAGTGTTGCAGCGCACAATTACCAACGCGCTAAAATACGTACAGCCATGCATTCAGCGCATACATCGCCTTTCCGTCGTGCAGATGCGGTCGCGATATGATCACAAAATGGGCAAACACTTAGTCGTAGAGGCGGCGAACTGTCGCAATGCAGTCCAGATCCTTCAGTTGCGCAAGCAGCTGATTGAGCTGGCGGAGATCCCATACTTCGACATCGACAGCCATTTCAGTGAAATCTGCGGCAACCCGCACCGTGTTCAGCGATCGGATGTTCACATCGAGACCGGCAACGGTCTGCGCGACCTTGGCCAGCGTGCCCGGCTCGTTCAGCGCATTGACCAGCACACGTGCCATGAAGCGAGACTTGTTGGCCTCGTCCAGATCCCACCGCACATCGATCCAGCGATCGGGCTGATCGTCGAAACGCTGCAGTGCGGACGACTGGATCGGGTAAATGGTAATACCCTTCTCCTTCTCCATGATGCCGACGATACGATCGCCAGGCACGGCGCCCGCTGGCGCGAACTGCACGGCGATATTGCTGGATATGCCACGGATCGGGCCCATATCGATCGTGGTCCCTTGCCCACCCTGGGCCTCCCCCTTCTTGTCGGGTACCTTGAAGATCATGCCCGAAGCGCTGCGGACATTGAACCAGCCCTCGTCGCCAACCGGCTTGACGGTAATGCGCTCGTCCTGATGATCGGGATAAACGGCGCGCAGGACATCCAGCGACGACATCTCGCCCCGGCCGACAGCCGCGATCGCATCTTCGACGTCCTTCTGGCCGAGGCGGTGCAGCGCCGGCTTCATCGCGTCGCGGGAGAATATCT